>PBWI01000108.1 GCA_002728195.1 Chloroflexota bacterium | reverse complement strand
GTTGGAATTGACACCATTGCTGCTTCGATCAACGAAGAATCTGAGACAATTGAAGATGTATATGAGCCATATTTAATTCAGATGGGATTCCTAGATCGTACTCAAAGAGGCAGGGTTGCAACTAGAAGAGCTTATGAGCATTTGGGATATAAATACAACCAAGTATCCTCAAGCCAACTGCAGTCTCGGATGGAGCTTTAACTAGGTTCTTGAATCGGTCTTCTCTGGGTCTCTTTTTGTTTTCCATTTTGCAAGTATGATTACAAATAAAACAGAACCGATAACCCCGACTCCTGCCAGTACCGTAAGAGTTTCAAAATTTTCTTCTACAAAGGCCTGTACATCTTCTCCAAAGAGAAATATAACCACTGCAAGGCTAAGGAACCTCATACCTCTACCAATGATCGATGCGATTAGAAATCTTTTCATGTCTAATTTCAAAACGCCCGCCAAAATGGTGAACACTTTGTAAGGGATAGGTGTAACAGCGGCTACCAAAACTGCCCAAACCCCGTATTTATCAAACAAAGATTCGGCGGAGCGTATCCTGCCCTCAGACACGAATCTACCAAGTATGGGCCTTCCAAATTGAGCTCCAAGCCAGTGGCCCAAAACTGCCCCCAAAACCGATGCTACAGTACATAGCCCCCCCAGCCATATTGCCAAATTTGGCTGCAATACGGCCATAGGAATAAGCAAAGGGTCCGGAGGGATTGGAGATATTGTTGATTCGAGGAAGGCCGTTACAAACAATATCAGAAGAGCCCAATCAGTTTCTGCAAACTCTCTAATCCAATTGGATAGTTCCTGAAGAATCTCAAACATAACTAATTATGTAAGACCTGCCCTCAGCAATACTTCTTTAATATTTTCAACATTGGCAATCCTAATACCACGATCAATCTCATCCACAACTGAGGTAATGGCCGTATTGATGGGAGTTGGTACTCCCATCAAAGTTCCTTGTTCAGAAATATACCCATTCATCAGTGTCACCTCAGTTCTCCTTCCTTTAGTAACATCTTGAGCCATCGATGATTTCCAGTCATTCGCATTTGGATTAGGCAAGAATTTCTCATCTAATTCCTCAAAAACATCCCCTTCATCAGCTCTAGCCCATACTTCGGCTGAAACCCCTTTAATCGGTTCAACATCAAAATTTTGAGCTAAGGCCACCTGGCAAGATTCTTTTGAAATTTCTATCTGCAATCTTCTTGCTTCTGGAATTTCTGCTGCCCCATTTGAGCCAAGTCCCGTCATCGCCGTAATTGGATTGGAGGAAGCATTAGTGGTTAACTTTGACCAACGCTCGCCCCAGATGTTTGAAGTAGGTCTCGAGCCATCTATACAAGAAAGCAGGTCCGCGACTTCCTCAGCTCTAGGCGTGATTCTCCCGTGCAGTTCCCCTACCCTAAAAACATCATGCCCTCGATCTCGACCTGGCTGGCCCCCTCTATTTACGTGACCTGGCTCCCAAAGCCCAACGGTTATCCCGGACATCACACAAGGCAATTCTCTTTCAAAACCAACTATCGATGCCAGCGTCAAATCATTCATACAATTCTGATTACTTACTAGCACTCCATTTGGTGATAGCAAATTTTTTGCAAAGTGGGCGGCCCAGATTGTGTCATAAGACTTCATCGCGAAAAATATGATGTCATATTTATCTTTAAGCTGAGAGGCGTCGTAGAAATGGTATGCTCGGACCGGAACATTAAAGGGGCCTTGTGAACCGGAAACGTCAATCCCATTGGAGTTCATTTTTTCTACATGCTCGCCCCACATATCTATAAGTACAATGTCATGTCCTTCTCTAGTAAGGAAAGCCCCAATATAGCTACCTGCGGCTCCCGCACCTACAACAGCCATCTTTTTACCCATTTGATTACCTCTCAATTCTATTCAGATATATCTACCCTTACCTGATGGTCGCTGACCCCGTCAGAAACGGTTACAACGTAATTTGTATTTTCTAGATCTTCAACGGCAAATGTCCGTTCATTATCATCAACAACATCAACCAGTACACCATCTACTTTGAATTTTAACTGCAACCCTTGAATTTTTGATAATGCGATAAGAGCCTTTTCTTGTTCTCTTAGCAGGTCAACTGCTTTATCTTGGTCAATGATTTCAAATGTTATGCTGGACCCCGGCATTAACTGGGCTAATTTACTTCTATCGGCAGTAATAACAGTGGCAATTTTTGTATATCCGCCGGTAGTTCCCCTGTCTGCCAGTAGTATTATTGGTTTACCGTCACCTGGCACTTGAATAACCCCAAAGGCATTACCGTCGGAAATAACATCTGGTCCAGTAACATGTTCCAAAACTGGGCCTTCCAACCGGCAGCCCATTCGATCTGAATTTGGAGTTACTTCATATGAAGCAGAGGTAAGAGTATGAATAGCAGATTCAGCAAACCTGTCCCCTTGAGGACCTTCGATGATTCTAATGAGTTCATCTTCACCAAAAGAAGGAGGATTTTCTAAACTCAAACCGCCTTTAAAACCTTCCAGACCTATCCCAGTGTGCAGAACATCTCCATCTCTTAAAGCTCTCCCCTCATATCCGCCAAATTCTCCAGGCACATAGGTTGAGTAACTGTTCATTACCTTCTCAACTCCCTCACCTCCGAAACCTCCCGAAATAGCTAAATAGGCCCGTATACCATTACCAGTAAACCCTGAAAAGCTGAGAGTGGAACCCGGAGAAACTTCTAAGGTTTCCCACATATTCACTTTATTACCATCTATAGAAGGTCCGAGGTTGGCTCCCGTTATAGCAATATATATATTCTCCGAAAACTTTACTTCAGGGCCAAATAACACTGACTCTAAAACCGGGGTATTCTCTGGGTTTCCTACTAGTATATTGGCGCACCGAAATGCAAAGTTATCTAAAGCTCCTGATTCTGGAACTCCTAGTTCTTGGAACCCAGGCCTTCCAGCATCTTGGATAGTAGTTAATGTTCCAGCTTTATTTATTTCAATCACTGGACTTCTACCTCATATTTCCCTTCAGCCGACATTTCTAAGATATTTGTGTATTCATCTTTTGACTCAAGAGGTACAAATCTAATGTAATCCCCGGGAGTTACTAATGACGGACTAGATCTGTTCGGGTCAAACATTACGACAGGGGTACGACCAATCAATCTCCATCCTCCAGGACTAGAAACGGGATATACGCCTGTTTGTGAATCTGCAATCGCAACTGAACCTTGGGGTACGCTTACTCGAGGAGTTTCCAATCTAGAACAATGTATCTTCGAATCCAAACCGCCCAAATAAGGAAATCCTGGGCTAAAACCGAGGGCATAGACTAGATAATCGGTCTTGGAATGAATATCGATAACTTCCTCTACTGATAAATCTGTCAATTCTGAAACGGACTCTAAATCAGGGCCGCAATCCGAACCATATAAGGTCGGTATTAGAACAGTCCTAGTATTTGTGTCTTTAAAATTCGTGTCTGAATCCCAAATGTTTTTGACACACTCGATTAGACCTTCCATGGAAAATGTAATCGGATCGAAATGAATTACAAATGAACTGTATGTAGGGACAATTTCTTTGATACCAGGCCAGTTTTCCTTCTTAATCACTGAGATTATATTATGCACTTTTTGGTTGATATCAGAGGAAATGGACTCCCCTGCTATTACCATCAGAGCAGAATCTCCCATGGGTGCAAACCCTGGATATTCATTTACTAACGATCCGTTCATCATTTTTCCTCAATTTAACCAGCTTAAACTATGTCACTCAATTGTTTAACCTTAACCCCAGCGGCCAGAAATTCCTCTTTCAAAGTTTTGGCCATATCTACAGCCCCAGGAGTATCTCCGTGAAGACATATTGAGTCAGCTTCAACCTCAACAATATCTCCTTCTACCGAAAGTATTTTACCTTCAGTCACCATCCGCAAACTACGCTCGACAACCTCATTAGTATCATGGATTACGGAACCCTCTTGCGACCTTGCCACTAGGGTCCCATCGCTATGGATAGCTCTATCCGCAAATACCTCTCTCGCAACCCTCATTCCCATCCCTTTTGCTACGTCTATCCAAGTAGAGCCGGCTAGTGCAAGCAATATAATATTTGAATCGATTTCGAGAACCGCTTCGCAAATAGATTTACCCAAATCTGCATCATCAACAGCTTGGTTGTACATAGCTCCATGGGGTTTCACATGCTGAAGGTTTCGATTAGATGTAAAGGCTTTCAAGGCCCCAGCCTGATATACAACATCATTACGGACTTCATCTGGAGTCGCATTCATGTTTCTCCTACCAAAACCATTCAAGTCTGGATAACTAGGATGAGCCCCCACACCTACGCCGTGTTGTTCGGCCAAATCAACGGTCTTTCGCATCCACATTGGATCGCCCGCATGGAATCCACAGGCAATATTGGCTGAAGAAATATGTTTGATAACCTCCTCATCAAATCCCATTTTGTACATGCCAAAACTTTCGCCCATGTCACAATTAAAGTCTATTTCAGAAGCCATATTTCCTTTCCTTTATGCCTATTCTACATATGCTTTTTAACTTTATTGGACCGCTATTATGGTTTGACCACACTACCATCAGCCCTGCGTACGGTATCCCATGCTCCTCCATAAGCCCGATCTTTAAAAGGGAATTTTGCAGCAAGATCTTCATCGATATCAATACCTAACCCGGGGGACCCGTTAGGCCACATATATCCGTCCCTCACCTCGGGGCAACCAGGAAACACTTCTTTGGTGTTTTCTCCAAATATTGCATACTCCTGTATTCCAAAATTTATTGTGTTTAAGTCCAACATTAAATTTGCCGCATGTCCCACAGGTGAAGTATCCCCAGGACCATGCCACGCGGTCCGTACGTTAAAAGCCTCGCATAAAGCTGCTAATTTCCTGGCGGGAGTAATCCCACCTATTTGAGAGATATGGATTCTCAGGAAATCCAATAACCTATCTTTTATCATTGGAATAACTTCATGAGGGTTGTTATAGAGTTCCCCCATAGCTATTGGAGTACTAGTCTGTTGCCTGACTAGCCTGAAGTAATCATTATCTTCAGGAGAGAATAGATCTTCCAAGAAAAATAATTTGTATCGTTCAACTTCTTTTGCAAATCCAACCCCTTGTATGGGAGGTACACGTTCGTGAACATCATGCAGTATTTCAACATCCCATCCAACTTTTGACCTTATGTGTTCAAATAATCCAAGAGCCGATTTTATGTAGGGTCCAGGCTCGAATATACCTCCAGGGTGGGCATGTAATCTACCTGGTATTGGCTCAAATATCCTATCAGTCCCCAATCTTGGTCCAGATTTGTTGGACATGGTTTCTACTGAATTTCCTTTGTTACCATAGGTAACATAACCAGGGGTCACAACCTGAACTCGAATGTGATGGAACCCTTCTTCCATGTACATATGTACATCATCTTCCACTTCTTGATATTCATTCCCATTAGCGTGCACATAAACCGCAGCTGAACTCCTTGCCTTACCTCCCAGCAAATCATAAACAGGCATTCCAGCTAACTTACCCTTAATATCCCACAAAGCCTGGTCAATCCCGCTCAAGGCGTTATTCAATACTGGCCCATTCCGCCAATAAGAGGAAACATAGGACGATTGCCATATGTCCTCAATGTCGGCTGGGTCTTTTCCAATCAAAAAAGGTTTTAAATAATCTTCAACAGCAGCCATAACGGGGGTCGGTCTTTGGGTAAAAGTAGCACACCCAATCCCATAAATCTCTGGTTCGTTAGTTTCAATTTTTACGATCACTAATCGAATGTTGTCAGGTTCGGTAAAAATTGTGCGGACATTTCTAATTGTCAGATTACTCATCAATAACTCTATGAAAATTTACAGTCATTTTGGAGCGGCAGAAGGGATTCGAACCCTCGGCCCTTTGCTTGGGAAGCAAATGCTCTACCCCTGAGCTACTGCCGCCAGAGGAACCCATTATAGGGGAATTTTAGCTACGAAATCCAGTGAATC
>PBWI01000099.1 GCA_002728195.1 Chloroflexota bacterium | reverse complement strand
ATCGGTAAAAGTATGTTGGGTCTGTTGAGGAGAATCTAGAGAGCTAACATGTAGGGCTACAGAAATCATTTCTCCAGCACCAATCCCTTGGGTGAGGTTTACTACTTCACCTTGTATATCTATTTCAATTTCTTCAGCAAATGAAACATCAGATTGAAGGAAGAAAACGAGGGTTAACCCAATTAGTATCAGGATTCGTGCTTTCAATCCGACTCATCCTTTTCATAGTCAACTTCAAGAGAAGATTTAGGGGAAATGATCGCTGTAGCTTTTGAAATTTTCTCAATTAGTGATTTTTCATCTTCTATGGAAATTTCCAACGCTTTAAGAACCATTGCGGCCTCAGCCATGTGTACTTGTTTCAACCATTGGTAGTCCGGTTCATCAATGTTGCCAACCGACATCTCCAATTCAGCATGCCTGATACCTTCCAGGGCCGATTCCCACCTTCGCTCTAAATCCGCTTGAAGAGAAGATTCATCATCTGGTGTTGAGGCACTTGAAGCAATCTTTTTTATTATCGGATAAGCAATCAAAATCGCCGGAATCACACTTATAATAATTGCGGATAATACCAACATTTATTTTGCCATCTCCAACGGATTTTGGTCCATGTTCATAGAAGGCAACCTTACTCTTTTCCTGTGTTTGCGACTATTTGGTGATAAAGACACGAGTGTTCCCAATACCAACACCGGCCCGGATGCCCACATCCATAAAACCAAAGGGTTTATTAACACCCTAAATACCGCTTCGCCATCCTCCATAAATTCTGAAGGTACAAGATAAAAATCTTCAAGAACCGTACTATGAATCGCTCCTCTTGTGGCAGCTATTTGAAATTCAGGATAAACAGCTCGATAAGGATACATATAACCAATATATTTATCCCCAGACCACACTTCAAATTTGGCTGTTTCCTCTAACCTATCCGGAAAGGATTTTTCTGAGACTTCAATATAGGTGAAAGTGTATTTGCCCAAAACTTCAGAGTCTCCAGGTTTCATAACAACATCCTTTTGAACATCATAAAAGGAGGAAGCTGTTATGCCTATCGCAAGCATTACTATACTCAAATGGACTATATAGCCCCCATATCTCGGGCGATTGGCACCCAACAAAGAAAAGAAAGCAAAGGCCCATTTTTCTCCATGCGCATGCCTTGCTTTAGTTCCACTTATCATTTCCTGAAGGACTGTAGTAACGGATACGCTACATACAGAAAACGCAATAAGAACCCAATATTGGTTTATTCCACTTATCAAACTTGATAAAAGGACCACAAAAGCAACGATAAGGGGCACCCTTAACATCTTGTTTATTGAACCCCAGCCGGCTTTTCTCCAGGGCAAAACAGGACCAATACCCATTAACAGAACTAACAAGATCATTAGGGGGCCGTTCACTTTGTTAAAGAATGGCTGCCCAATGGTCATGGTTGTGTCGTCTACTGCCTCAGAAAATATAGGAAATATTGTTCCCCAAAGAGTTACGAAGGCAATGAGTAGGAAAAGCACATTTTGAGCTAAAAACGCAGATTCTCTAGAAATCATTGAGTCCAACCCTGACCGACTTCTCAGAGTGTCATATCTATATATAAAAATGGACAGAGAAATAAACAGAGTAACTGCCATCACAGCAAGGAAAATCCATCCCATTGTGGATTCGGCAAACGAATGGACTGAAGGTACCGGACCCCCTCGGTTAATGAACATTCCCATCTGGGCCATAGCAAAGCTCACAATGATTAGCACCATATTCCACATTCGAAACATTCCACGTCTTTTTTGCACCATTATTGAATGTACAAAAGCCGTCATGCCTAACCAAGGCATCAAAGCTGAATTTTCGACTGGATCCCAGGCCCAGTATCCACCCCACCCCAATATTGTATAAGCCCACCATGCACCTAATAATAATCCTGTAGTCAGTAACAACCATGAAAGCATTCCCCAAAGCCTACCTTGGTCAACCCACTCATCGCGACCCCCTCTTCCCGCCAATAAAGCCCCAATGGCAATAGAAAAAGGCAATGCTACCGAAATCAGACCTAGCATCTGAAATGGAGGATGTATAAACATGCCAAAATGAATTAAAAGAGGGTTCATTCCTTGGCCATCCTCAAGAGGCATTTGATGTCGATCAAGAGGATTAGCCAAAAACAAAATAACTGCCAAGAAAAACAGCAGTACCAAACTCATTACACCTAAAGCATAAGGAGACGTATACGGCAACTTCTTATTGACAACTCTTATTGCAATACCTGCCATAATAGAAAATGCGACTGATATGTATAAGAGAGAACCTGCATTGCCTGAATAGAAAGCGACCCATGCATAAGCTTTAGGCATCGCGAGATTGCTATTTTCAGCAACATATATAACTGAAAAATCGTTGGTAACAAAAGCATATATAAGAGAAGCGGTAGCCAATAAAAGTAACGGGCATATGGAATAAAATCCCCAGCGAGCACTTGCTGCGAGATCTCTACCATTCAACATGCCGCCAGCAAATCCAACAACAGTCGAATATGTCGCAATCATAAAGGAAAGAATAAGCGCAATTTGTCCAAGTTCTACCATGTGGGAAATACCATCTTTAGGAAATTCAAGTTCATAATCATTCGTTAGATATTCGGTCTATCACAGAAAAATATTTTTCTTTCTCTTCTTCTGAAATAGAATCTTCCGTCAATCCATAAGTATGGTTCTCAGCAGCAGATTTTTGCCTTCTTCTCATCAAGCTTACAGCGAATACCACAACTAACACGGCAAAGCCCAAAGCAATTGGAGGAACAATCCAAGCATACATACTTATCCCTGATGTAGCTGGTTCCAACAAAATGACCGGACCGTACTTATCAACGAAATAATCTTTAATCTCTTCCTCGGATTTTCCTTCTTCTACAAACCCTTTCACAATTTTTCTCATGTTTGTAGCGATTTCATTTTGTGATTGATCTATAGATTCGCCCGGACAAACGGGGCACATAAGAACTGAGTTCAAAGTATTTACTTTTTTTTCTTCATTCGAAACAAAATTTGTATTCGAAGCGAAGCATGCAAAATTAAGAAATACTATCTGTAAACTCAGCAAACCTATCATTTTTAGATTCATGTGTTTTCGCAACAGATGTTGATTCCCCAATAAAGCCTTCATTCAATTATCAATCAGTATAGAACGGAGCAGTAGTCCCAGAAAACCGTCATAGCAAATCATCATTTATCTTTGCACCAAAGTATTTATTCTGGTTTGTCAGCTAAAACGACATCCACCTTCCGAAGCTCACCATTTCTATAAAACCGCACCTCAACTTCAGATCCTGGAGGATTGTTCAGGAGAAATTTTGAAAGATCTCCTGCATTCTCTATTGAATCCTCATTCAGCATGACAATTACATCCTCCGATTGAAGGCCCGATTTTTCTGCAGGGAACCCACTAACAACACCAGCAATAATAACTCCATCTGCGACTGGTAAATTTATTTGTTCCCTTATTGAATCAGTCACATTGAATGGAGTGATACCCAAGAATCCTCTTAAGACGTTCCCTGAAGCAAGAATTTGATCAACAACAACATGGGCATCATCTATGTTTATAGCGAATCCAATGCCATTGCTATCGTCAATAATTGCCGTATTAATGCCTATTACCTCTCCTCTACTATTTGCAAGCGGTCCGCCACTATTGCCAGGATTAATAGAAGCATCTGTCTGTATAAGATCCACCATCGCCTTTTGGGGATCTATTTGTATGGTACGTTCCAGGGCGCTAACTACCCCTTTGCTCACTGTTGGTCCACCTTTTAAACCAAGGGCATGCCCAACAGCAATAACATCCTCACCAACCTGTAAATCGGAAGATCTACCGAATTTTGCTGGGGTCAACTTAGCCGCGGATATCTTAATAACGGCTAAATCAGTGATATTATCGCTTCCAACAAGAGTTGCAGGGTAGGAGCGACCATCATTTAAGGTAACAGTCACAAGATCTGCACCTTCCACCACATGATTATTGGTGAGTATATTGCCTAACTTATCAATTATTATTCCAGATCCAACCCCAGTTTGTGGAACGATTCGGTTGTACAAACTAATGGATACTGTATCTGTGGATATTTGAACCACCGAGGGACCCAATTCACGGACAGCCTCAACAGTAGTCATACCGTCCTCATTCTGTGAAACGGATATTAAATCCACAATAGGTACTGGTGAGATGTCTAAGGGAATAATTTCAGTTGCTGAAATAGTATCTTTATCTTCCAGATCTTCCAGGGGAATTGATGAGTCTGCCTCACTAGGTAAGGGCATAGACTTATTCTTCTCTTTTTCATCTTGGTATGAATTTTCTATTGTTTCAGGTTTGGAATCAGAGTCTGCAGTTAAATTCATTTGATCAGTAGTGGTTTTTGTCCCACAAGCAGCAACAATAAATAACAGTATCAACAACAGACAAGTGATCTTGTTCATATCTGATATTACCTCTCCCTCGGATTAAGGGCCCTGCTTGACGGTTTTCTCCACTGTAAATGTTTAGTTTTTTCCATGAACTCTTGGTGGATTGTTGATGAGGAAGCTATTACCCCATCAGAGTAGAGTTGAGCCCGATTTCCCTGCCTATCTGTTATAAGTCCGCCTGCTTCCTCCATTAATATCATTCCTGCTGCCTGATCATAAGGTTGAAGACGATGGTGAACGAATATATCCATTCTTCCGGCTGCCACATAAGATATCGACAAAGCAGATGAACCAATCATTCGGGCGGTTTTTAGGGATGGCCAAATTTTTCTCAACATTTGTAAAGTGTCTGTAGTACCCGAGGGAGGACCATATGCAGGATCCGTGACTAACACCACATCCTCAAACTTTGAGACATCGTTAACTTGTATTTTTTCTTCGTTGAGAAAAGCGCCCTTTCCCCGCGCAGCATGGAACATCTCATTATTGATTGGGTCGAAATTAACTCCTGCCACAACTTCACCATCTTTTGCCAGTGCTATTACAGTAGAGAAACAAGGAATTCCCCAAGCATAGTTTTGGGTACCGTCTATAGGATCGATAATCCACGTCCATCCTTTTGTGGGATCATCCCCTTTCCCTTCTTCTCCAAAAATGCCATGTTCAGGAAAATGAGCTGCAATAGCAGATCTGATGTGGGCTTCACACTCTCGATCCACATTTGTGACAATATCATTCTGACCAGCATCAGATATCTCTTTGGCTTTCGGCCACCAGTCAAGTAATATTTCGCCGGCGGACATAGATATTTCTCTAGCTAATTGCCACACATCTTTACCAGTTTCGGTCTCAGGCAATTGATATTTCATTTTCGTCCTTCGCTTCAATTTTATCCCCTTTAAGAATATCTCACTATCTTAAAAATATCCTAAGATTTCAAAAAGAATTTCCTCCGTAATTGTGGTTGACACCGGATATAAATGTTACTTACAATAGAATAGTTAATTGATACTAAGTCTCATTAACTAGAGACAGAATGAAGGAAATTTATATGTTTACTGCGTCAAAGTCGCAAAATAAGAGATCCGTCAGGCTTATAATAGCTACTATTTTCATGCTTTTAGGGTCTCTCTCCCTAAATATGGCATGTTCATCCGACGAGGCAACAGCAACCACAACAGCAACAGCAACGGCAGCGGCTCCAGCAGAGGCTGCGACGGCAGCTCCAGAACAGCCAACAGCAACATTTGCCTTGGAGGAAAAAACTGGCAAGCAAAAAGCTTTCCCTGTATTCGCCTCAACCAGCATAGTTGGTGACTGGGTTAAAAATGTAGGAGGAGAGCGAATAATCGTTGAATATCTAGCCCCTGCAGGTAAAGACCCACATACATATCAACCAACTCCAAAAGAGGTAGCCAAACTATCTGAGTCAAAATTAGTTTTTTCGATAGGATTAACCCTAGAAGGTAAAAACATCTCTTCTCTTCTTGAAAATTCATTGAGTCCAGATGCGACGCATATACCTTTGGGTCCCCTAGTCAATCCGATTGAATATGACGAACACGACGAACATGACGAACATGACGAACATGACGAAAGATTCAGGGTTTGTTTCATGGATGAAGAACCGTCGCTAAATTTCATATTCACAACAGATTTATCTGTATTGTCATCAAATGCGATTGTTCCCTTAAAACTTGAAGATCCCATTGTATCCTCAAACTGACTCAGCAATTTGGTTTTTTGAGAATCCCATCGGAAAGTCTCTGCTCCAGTTCCGGAACTGATGGCTGCACAACTTTCTGCGACCTTTAATTCATGAGCGTAGCCCCCTTCACTTGTAGTGGAATACTGAAAAGCAATCGGAGGTTTGATAGATTGGCCAATGAATTGTTTATAAGTTGTTGCATTAGAATTTTCAGCCCCTTCTTCTCCTCCAAATTCCTCTTCCATTTTTACCAGAGCATTGTATATCTCCTGAGTGAATGTAATCGACCATTCACCTTGCTCAAGACATTCTCCAGAGGTCACTCCATCAGACATTTTTACGTCTGCAACGATCAGATTAAGATCCGCTGAAGAAACAGAGTGCTTCATCATCTGAACTGCTCCTTTGATCTGTGAATACAACATCGCATTGTCGCAT
The DNA here is from genome assembly GCA_002728195.1 of Chloroflexota bacterium. Classification (GTDB taxonomy): domain Bacteria; phylum Chloroflexota; class Dehalococcoidia; order Lucifugimonadales; family UBA826; genus UBA11996. The sequence continues at coordinate 29 of PBWI01000099.1, read as the reverse complement.
CCCTCACAGTCGGCATTTGCGGTACGACT
>PBWI01000107.1 GCA_002728195.1 Chloroflexota bacterium | reverse complement strand
TCTTAAAGTCCATCTCTTCCAGCAGTTGCTGCATATCTTGTGGGGCGTTATCTTGAGTTTCAGGTGGCATCCATTACTTCCATTCGCATGATTTAGCTTCTACAGCTCACCTAATTATATGTAATACACCACCAGTAGGTAAAGGTCAGAGTTGAATCGTCCAAATTTCTACTTGTCGAATGAAGACAATATCAAGCACAACATCGTCATTTAATGAGATTTAAAAAAGCCCCCTGGCAGTGGCCTATTTTCCCACGCCGTTGCCAGCGCAGTATCGTCAGTGCTGAGTAGTTTCACTTCCGTGTTCGGGATGGGAACGGGTGGGTCATACTCGCTTATACCACCAGGAGACAATTAACTTTTATAGCGGCCCATGAGATGAGCCGGATTCTAAATTTACATTCATTTTACAAATAAAACAATAGGGAATCAATCAAATTCAAAGAAATTTGCTTTATCGGATTGGTCCAATAATACGTCAAGTACTAGAGAGAACGGCTAGGGTATTTTTCTTGACCAAGCCAATTCCAAATGCTAGCCTTACGGGGTGAAAGAGTTGTGTCTGGCTATGAAGCTGAGCAACAAACGGATAAGATCTAATTGAGTGAAGATTTAAGGAGTCGTAAATTGGCAACAACAAGCCTAATACAGGTGTCTGAATTAGCTGCCGACAAGCTTTCTGAGATTTTAAAGGAACAAGGGGAAGAAAACGGAATGCTCAGAGTGATGGTCACTCCCAGTCCTAACGGGGGCTTCCAGCATGTTCTCGGTGTGGAATCAGAACCAAAAGACGAAGACATAGTAATAGAAGCTCATAGCATAAAGGTAGTCATTGACGGAGAAAGTGCCCCCCTTCTTGAGGGAGCAGAGATCGATTACGTAGACGGCTTAATGAGAAGCGGCTTTGTTATTTCAAATCCAAACATCGAACATTCTGGTGGTGGATGCGGCTCTGGAGGAGGATGTGCTTGCGGCGGTGGAGGCGGCGGATGCGGCGGTGGAGGCGGCGGATGTGGCGGCGGCGGTGGATGCGGATGCGGCGGGCATTAATACGACAACCAAGAAGGGGCGAGTTAAACCGCCCCTTCTTCTTTTGATAAGATGATTTTCCAATATCTAAATTCCTTTACCAAAGACCCCATTTCCGCCTTCGTATCACTAACCTTAGTTTTGCTATCGATTGTCGCAGCCGTCTCAATCCACGAATTTTCCCACGCCTTTGCCTCAAACAAACTGGGCGACTCTACAGCCAAATCGCTGGGTCGACTAACTCTAAACCCTAAAAGCCACCTCGACCCGTTAGGTTCGCTACTTTTTTTGTTCGCTGGTTTTGGTTGGGGGAAACCAGTTCCGGTAAATGTGTATGGAATCAAGAAAGTATCCCCACAAATGGGTATGGCGTTGGTGTCTTTTGCAGGCCCAGCATCCAACCTTATAACTGCCATTTTAATGGGGGTATTGATAAAGCAAATTGCCTTGAATTTCGGCTTATGGCCAATATGGATTGAACTTGGTTCCCGATTTGTACAAATTAGCCTTATACTGGCGATTTTTAACCTGATACCACTCCCCCCATTGGATGGATATAAAGTTCTACTTGGCCTGCTACCTATGAATTTGGCTACTCAATATTCGGGACTCGAGAAATATGGACCATTCGCACTAATAATTTTGTTTCTTGTTGATATGACAGTACCAGGACTAAACATTTTGTCTTCCCTAATAGGCACTCCCGTTAGAATATTGATTGATTTGATTTTTTAATAAACAAAATCCCATTAAATCCAGCTTCGTGTATTATTTTCCTGTGTTTAATTCCTTCTGCAAACAAAACGAAGGATTTTTAATAACATTGATATATAGAATCTGGACCCAACTATTATTAGAGGTGTAACTTTGGAACGTATTACTGTCGTTGGAATGGGACCGCTTGGAACATCTCTAGGGCTAGCCCTGAAAAACATTAGACTGAAAAACACTGAAGTTGTAGGACATTTCCTAAACCGTAGGACTCAATCTGAAGTTAAGAAGATGGCTGCCTTTGATGTGATAGAAGGCAACCTGGATAAGGCTGTTAATGGTGCGCAGCTAGTTGTTATTGATTCCCCTATAAATGAAACTAGAGATTTGTTTGAAACTTTGGGATCGATTGTATCTGATGGTGCAGTAATAACGGACATGGGATCCTCAAAGAAAAGATCTGCCGCATGGGCTGAAGAATTTCTACCAAACACTGTTTCATATGTGGGAGGACGCCCTATAATTAAGGCTGAATTAAACGGAGTTGAAAGCGCATCCGGCAAACTATTTGAGGGTGTTAATTACTGTGTCATACCTTCGCAATCTGCTAACGATCAAGCCACAAAAACCGTAGTTGGCTTGGCAGAATCCGTCGGCGCAAAGCCTTATTTTTTGGATGTAGACGAGCATGATAGCTACTCTGCAGCTATGAACAACCTTCCTTATCTAATATCTACAGCATTTGTTAATGCCACCGCAGGTAGTGAATCTTGGAGAGAAATGCATAAAAGTGCAGGCAATCTGTTTAACATGCAATCCTCACTTAGTGCCAATGACCCCACCGACGTCGAAGCTGACTCATTAACTATGTCTGAGCCGTTAGTTTACTGGGTTGATCAAATGATATTGTCACTTCATAAATTAAGAACAGAATTGCAAGAGGATAGTGAGGACTTTCTGGAATCTTTTATACATGCGTGGGAGCAAAGAGCCAGATGGGAGGCTGATGTTGTAGACAGAAATACTGACATGGACGAACTTCCAAGTGCAGCAGAGTCAATGGCTTCAGCCTTCCTAGGTGACAAGCTTGCTAGAAGGGTCACCAAAATGGGTGACGCAAACAAAAAAGAGTCTTGGAGATATCCTAGGGGCCGATAAAAATGATTAGTAAAGTAACCTCCCCCCGTAGACTATACGGTCGAGTAAAACCTCCCGGAGATAAATCCATTTCGCATAGGGCTAGCTTACTAAACAGCATAGCAACAGGAATTTCCCATGTTTCAAACTTTTGCGTTGGTGACGACAGATCCTCCATGTTGGGATGCCTGAAAGGGTTAGGGGCAAATATAACAAGACACACTGACTGTAAAATTTCAGGATCACAAGAATGCTTTGAAATTGTCGGAGCAGGTCTTCATGGGTTGAGCGAGCCTACAGATGTATTAAATGCCGGTAACAGCGGCACGACAATGAGATTGATATCCGGCCTTCTTGCGGGTCAAGATTTTTTCAGCGTAATCACAGGTGACGAGTCTTTGAGAAATCGACCAATGAAAAGAATAACAGATCCATTAACTCAAATGGGCGCAAAAATAAATGGGCGCAATAACGACTCTCTGGCTCCTCTTTCCTTCACGGGCCATACTTTGAAAGGGATCGAATACACTATGCCAGTTGCTAGTGCACAACTAAAATCATGTCTCATCATTGCTGGGCTGTATTCAAGTACACCTAACTTAATACATCAACCAGCGGAATCACGAGATCATACCGAAAGGATGCTCAATTCCATGGGCGGTCTTTTGGAAATCGATGGCCTAACAATTAAAACAGATTCAAAAGAACTCAAATCCGTCGACGTAAAGGTCCCAAGCGACACTAGTGGTTCAGCTTTTTGGCTAATCGCCGCAGCATGTCACCCTGATGCGAAAATAACTATTCCAGGAATGGGAATGAATCCAACTCGGACTGGGGTTCTAGAAATACTTGAATCAATGAACGCCAATATATCCATTGAAAACGAACACCTTGAAGGGGGTGAGCCCACAGCCGACGTAACAGTCTCTAGCAGTGACTTGATAGCGACAGAAATATCAGGAGAAGTAATACCAAGAGTAGTCGATGAATTACCTATATTAGCACTAGCTGCATGCTATGCAACTGGTACAACTATTATAAGTGACGCTGAAGAATTAAGAGTAAAAGAATCAGATAGAATTTCAGCTACTGTTGACAGCCTCAATAGGTTAGGCGCAAAGATAGAGGAAACTAAAGACGGTATGAAAATAACAGGAACCCATTCCCTAACTGGAGCCGAAGTAGAGACACATGGCGACCATAGAATTGCAATGACCAACGGAATCGCAGGTCTGCTAGCCTCCGGTGAAACAACGGTTGGTAATTCTGAAGATGCGAGTGTCTCTTATCCATCATTTTGGGAAGTAATAAAAGAATTACAGGAGTAATTTCTTTCATCTTTGAACATTAAAGAAAAGCAACCTATCCTACTAATACTTTCGGGTCCATCAGGGGTCGGAAAGGATGCCGTCCTGTCAAGAATGCGGGAACTAAAGGAACCTTACCACTACACCGTGACGTCCACTACCCGCTCCAAACGAGATGGCGAAACAGAAGGAAAAGATTACATATTCATTAGCCAAAATGAGTTCAAAAAACAAATAGAACTGGGCGGTTTTCTAGAATGGGCTGAGGTATATGGGAATTACTATGGAGTTCCCCGTGACCAAGTTAAATCAGCCTTAAAAACAGGAAGTGATGTCATTATCAAAATAGATGTCCAGGGAGCCCAGACAATTAAAAAATTGGCGCCGATGGCACTATACATTTTCTTAGCACCACCAGACACGGATCAATTGGAGAAAAGATTAACCGAAAGAATGACTGAATCTCCTGAAAGCCTAACGCTTAGACTTAAAACAGCAGCTGAGGAAATGAAATCTGCCAACTGGTTTGATCACATAGTGATAAATCATGAAAACCAGTTAGATTCAGCTGTCTCAGAGATTCAAAATATTGTCAAAGATGCACGAGCGAAACAAAATTCCCAGTGGTATATAGATTCCTTTTAATCTCCTAGGAATCCTTGAGATCCTTTATCACATCCCTCAGGGTGTTTTCCTCTTCCTCGTTTTGAACATTCATTCCAAAACTGACGGAAGAAGCATATTTTCCATAGGTGGACCTGATTTTTTTCCCTATTTCGTCATAGGTTCCTACTACAGCAAAGCTTTCAAGCATTTCATCGGTTATTTCATCGCCCATTTGAGACCATTCCCCATCAATCGACATCCTATAGAGTTTCTCATGAGTATCGTTCCATCCTTGCGCCCTCATAACGTCTGCGTAGCTACGAGTTGATGCATAGAAAGAGATTCGACTCTTCGTTTCTTTTCTCTTTTTTTCTAAGTCCTCTTCATTCTCTCCAGCCACTATAAATCCCCCTCCTGAAATCGATATATCTTCGATTGATCTACCAACTCTTTCTGCCCCTTTCTGCAAATTAGGTAACACTACATCTCGTGTGTAGGTAGGGGTATTAAACGAGTGAAGAATAACTCCATCACAAAGTTCCCCAGCGACTCTCAGCATATTAGGATTCACCCCAGCAATAGAAACCTTAACATCAGGGTGTTCAATAGGCCCTGGATTAAAAAAGGGCGACATCAAATTAAAGGAGTAATAGTCACCAGCGAAATTCAATTTAGTCCCGTTCTGCCAACAGTCCCAAATATGTTTTAAGGCCATCACATATTCTCTCATTCTAGGCGCCGGAGCAGACCAAGGCATGGAAAATCGCCTCACGATGTGTCCCCTAACTTGGCTCCCAAGACCCAAGGTAAATCTACCCTTTGAAAGGTTTTGTAAATCCCAGGCGATATATGCAGTATCCATGGGACTTCTGGAGAAGGATAAGGCAATGGAGGTTTGCAGTTCGATCTCGTCAGTGTGTTCGGCCGCCAACACTAAAGGCAAATATGGATTATGGCCTGTCTCAGAGGACGAAAAGATATCGTACCCTCTTTCTTCTGATTTCCTCGCAGCGTCAACAATACCGTCGACAGAGTACTCTTGAAAAGTGGTTGAAACCTTCATGGTCCATGATCCTCCATTCTTTATTTAACATTAGCTGGCATTTTACACAGGTGGCTATGAGCTTAACAATAATTCATGTTACTCCCAAAACTTTTACTCGCTAAGAATCAATTTTTTATAGCCAACATATATAATGCGTTGTATATCTAAGCTATTACGGATCAGGCAATGAAAAAAAATTTAAAACTACTGGACGCGATTTATAATCAAAGAGCCATAAGATATTTCAAAGACGAGGAAATACCCGACGAAATAATTCACACCTTAATAGAGATTGCTACCAAAGCTCCTAGCGGAGGTAACAGTCAACCTTGGAGATTCTTGGTTGTCAAAAACCAAGATATAAAAAACGAAATTGCTAGTCTATATCTCAAGTCATGGAACTTAGCATACGGAAGTGATTCAAAAGGTGAAAGAAATCTAGAACAAAAGGTTATGACTTCAGCATCATACCTTGCGGAAAACATTGCTACCGCACCAGTCTGGGTTATCGCATGCCTAAACCATGAGGGAAATGATTCACATATGGGCAGAGGGGCATCAATTTACCCTGCAGTTCAAAATTTTTTGCTGGGCTGCATGGAATTTGGTTTAGGAAGTGTAATAACAACTCTACATAAAAGATACGAGAAAGAGGTGAAACAACTGCTGGGGATACCT
>PBWI01000003.1 GCA_002728195.1 Chloroflexota bacterium | reverse complement strand
GACTAGTTAGACTGTAATGCCTCGGTCAAATCTCTGATTAGCTCTGTAAGTTCTGCCACTCGTTCTTCAAGGGCAGCAATTCTTTCTTCTGCTGTACCATCAACAGGAGCCTCTTCCTCCGCCAACTCTTCTGCTTGCTCAGCTAACGGAGCAACATCTTGGTCTTGTTCTCGTTGTCTTTCCATGTCAGGAGATTCTTGGTATTCGATGTCTTCTTCGACACCATTTTCTCTGAGACACTCAGTAAAGATACGTTGCTGAGAAATTCTTATTGGTGCCCAAAGTTCCTCTATAGTTTCTCCTTCACGTGGAGCACGCATTATGGCCTGAGGTACTGACCATCTGCAGCTTTGAATAATTTCCTCTCTTTCTCTCTCTTCTGCTAACGCATTTTCAATAACCTCATCCGCTGGTGCCCGGTCGTCACCTCCGCCCCCCTGTACAAAGTTGTCACGTGCTTCTGTCTGGCACACCTCTCTCGCCTCATCATAAGCCTCTTGGGTAGGTGCACGGTCACCGAGTATCTCTTCCAGACAAGTCTGCATAGCCTCAGCTGCCCTTCGCGTGGCACCTTCATCTCTGGCTCTCTCAAACGCTGCCCGGTCGTCACCTCCGCCCGCCTGTACAAAGTTGTCACGTGCTCTTGTCTGGCACACTGCACTCGCTTCTGCTATAGCTTCTTGGTTAAGGTCACGGTCACCGGTTGCTCTTCGCATACAAGTCTGATAAGCGTCACCTGCCCTGGCCTGGGCGGCTTGATGTATTGCTCTTTCAACCTCTTCTTGTTCGCTGGTTGCTCTTTCTTCTTCAGCTCCTTCAAGGCCAGCATCACTTAGGCACTCTTGAAAGGCTTCTTGAGTACGCTGCTCGGTCTCTTCTCTAGACAATTTTGTCCATCGATATTGTTCTCTGGCTTGATTATCGCAGCGTTCAATGATTGCCTCTCTTTCTTCTGCGTCATCCATAGCGGCTTGAATCTCACGGGCTATACGTTCTTCTTCTTCCCTTCTTTCTTGTTCCCTTCTTTCTTCTTCAGCCTGCCGCAGTCGCTCTTCTTCTTGCCGCCTTTCTTCTTCTTGTCTACTCGCTTCTTCCTGTTGCCTTTCTCGTTCACCAGCAATAGCGGTATCAACAACCTTTTGCATATCTGCTACAGAAAAAGCCATATTCCCCATAGCCTTATCGTCCAGCGCAGGTGGTTTTTCATCCACACCAGTCGCCCGGCCAACAGCGGTCCCACATCCAACAAAGATTATTGCGGCACTCAAGGCGCCCAGCATTAGTAATATTGCTTTCATTAATTTCTCCTAACAGTCTATGGCACTATTTTAGAATGGTCGCAGGAAAAAGAAAGAGTATTTTCACTTGCCATTACTTGAATAATTGAATCCTCCCTTCCAGATGGTCAGGTTCTCACTTCTACGATAATATTTGGTCATCATCCTTACAATTTACATTTTCACAAGGGGGAATACAGATGGCCACAGCAGAATTAGTTGAATCTGGTTTAATTGAGGTACAACTGGGTGATTTCATTGAAGTTGGTGAAGGTCCTCGGGGGACACGGTTGATAGTTGATGTGACTGAGGTGAACCTTACAAGTGATAGGGTAAATGCTACTCTTGCTACAAATGATGCAGCTGACTGGGGAACGGTGAGTGATGACGGTACCCTCATGTCTTTGGATGTTAGGTTTACTCTAAAGACTGATGATGGAGAGTATATATACGTTGAATATTGCGGTAGAGGAGAGCTAACTAAAAGCCTTATCGCCGCCGCACCCACATTTCAAACTGGCAGTGAAAAGTATAGTTGGTTAAACAGAGTACAGGGAGTGATTGCAGGACAAGTTAACCTCGATACTGGGAAACTTGTGTATAGGTTATATGAAGTGAAAATCACTGGTGAAGAAGGGTTAGTCTGAACTTTCCTAAAGGATTGCTACACGCTTTCTCTTGAATCTATTCCAATCCCATTCTGAACCCCAACCAGGGCCTGCCGGGGGGGTCACCCAACCGGCTTCAGGCCTAATGGGGTTCAGTAAACCAATCTCTTCTCCCATTTGGGCGCCGTTTGGAGGGGGAGCATTCTCGAACCAGTCAATGTTGAAGATTCCACAGTCAATATGCGCATGTACTAAGCCGAAAAGCGGTCCATAGGCATTTGGTTCCACCGTCGTATTTAACTGTGCTGCGATTTTAGACGCATTTACGATAGGTGTTGTGCCGTGTCTTCCATTTACCCTGAGAATATCTATTGCTCCTGATTTGAGCCACAATTCACTAATTTCGGGTTCGTTCATAAGGGTCTCAGCGCCAGCAATAGGTATTTTGAGTTGCTTACATAAATTGACATAATCTTCGTGATGTCGGTCAGTCAGTGGTTCTTCTAACCATATGAAATCTAGGTCTTCTAATGCCTTACCAACACTGACTGCTTCTTCGAAAGTATAATTAACGAGAGCAGCATCGTGCATTAGTCCAATATTGTCTCCAAAAACTTTTCTGAATTCTTGGAAGGTTTCTATGTTTTTTCCAGCACCAAAAGGTAGGTGGTCTTTGAGTACGGTGAATCCTGCTTCAATGCCTTTCGTTCCGTCACGTATTACGTCTTCGGGGGTATTTCCTGCAGTGTTGTAATAAGCCTGTATTTTGCTCTTCGCACCACCGAGCAATTCTGAGACTGGTAAGTTTTTGACCTTTCCTTCAATGTCCCAAAGGCAATTGTCGAAACCGCCATACCAACCTGGTTCAAAGAATCTACTCACAGCTTTGAGTTTGGATAGTAATAATTCTCTTTCCAGAGGATTTTCTCCGATCACTAACTCCCTCAATTGAGCTATCTGTCTCCATGTGAGTTCTGTATATCTCCAGTCCCCTACAGTGCAAATTCCATTTATGCCTTCATCAGTGATCACTTGCATCACTTGAACTGGGACAGGCCCACCTTTAGGGAAAGCCTGCTGCCATCTTAGCTCAGCAGGATCACCAACTGGCACCACCTGGGTGATCGTCGGGTACATGGGAAGTTCGAAGACTGATATTTCTATAGATGTAATTTTCATATATGACTCAATTAAGACATTCGGACCTTGAATCAGTCAGATTCAAATTTACCATTGAGTTGGAGACCGTCATCAAAATCGACACCCAATGAATGAATAAGTCTGGAGAGCATTGAGTAATATCCGACCGTCACCACAAAATCTATTGTTAGCTGAGTACCAAGAAGGTGGTCAAGTGCCTGATAAGTTCGATCAGTTACTGTTCCTGTTTTTACTAACTCCTTGGCAGATTGGATAAAGATTCCTTCCTTCGCTGGTAATCCCATAGGTCCTTTGCCGGAAAGTATCGATTCAATTACCTCGTCTCTAACTCCGACTTGTCTTGCGACAGGTTCATGTTGAGCCCATTCGTATGAGTTTTTCATCTCATGAGCCGTTGTAAGAATGGCCGTTTCTCTAATGATTGGATCCAAGGGTGAGTTATAACGAATGTATTCTCCAACCGTTGTCACAGCTTTTGTCGCATCAGGATTATTTAGAAGAGCCGAGAAAACGTTTGATACTTTTCCTCTTGTCTTAGCTATATTGTCATAGATGCTTTGATGGGACTCTTTTAAATCTTCTCGATTAATGTATGGGACTCGAGCCATTTTTTTCCTTCCTAATCGGGGAGTTAGTGGTAACACTGGATGAAATGGTGGGCCTGCCTGGACTGGAACCAGGGACCTCAGACTTATCAGGTCTGCGCTCTAACCGCCTGAGCTACAGGCCCATTTCTTAGAATTTAGCTTAGAGTAGTCGGTCTGGTTCCATACACTCTCATTAGCTAAGTTCAGCGTCAGCTTGTTATTATACATTCCCATTATATCTATCTGTACCAGTTAAAGGTCTTTTTTGAGTAATCAGTGTAAGTTTTGGGATTGTTTCGAAAATATATCTCCCATTCACACCTTTTGTGGTGACCATTTTGACTTGCTTCAAACGGGACGAATTGATGAATGCCCGATATGTAGTCGTGGCAAATTCACTACTTCTTTTATGTGTAACGATTGTGACAACAAGTCTGAAGAGCCGTTGAATTCAGGTCAAACCAAATTATCAACCATACATTTACTCGCTGCCGTAGATGATCTGATTTTGATGACCAAGACAGAAACTGCGAATTGGCCAGCGGATAAGCAGCAGCAGTTAGATCACCTCCAAGAAATGGCAAATCGAGTACGTAACGAACTTAAATCTTAATTAGTGAAGGGGAAACACTGTTACGGAGTGTATTCTTCTACTATCTCCACTGGAGTGTTTCTTGCAACGATTAGTTCCAACGGCTCCGTCAAACTGTCGTTAATGGGCTGATGGATAGAGTTTTGAGGTACATATAGGAAGTCACCGGTTTCAATTTCTAAAGTAGTGCCAAGGGTTGGTCCAGTTAAGAACCTGCCTTTTCCTTTCGATACATATATGGCAGATTCGCAGTTTACATGGTGGTGTGGGCTAGATGCACAGCCTGGTGGAACTGTGGCGACAGCAAGGTGTATTCCTTCTGCCCCAACGAGTCCCTGGGATACTCCGGCCAATCTGGTCATTTGACCTGATGATATTTCAACTTCCAAATTCCCTTTTTTGACAACCTGGCATTCAGTATCGTATTTCGATGTCATTTTATAAAAAAACTCCTACAAAATTTAATTAGTTTAAAGGTCGAGTTTGGCTATGACTGCAGCATTAGCTATCAATGTAAAATCTCCAGACCCCTCTCTTCCTTCAATTTCCATACCACCTTGAATGACTTTGAGTTTCCCGGTTCCATGAGGTAGAACTGCCAAAACTACATCTTCATCCACTTCATCTGGTCGAGTAATTGCAATCGTGACTTCAACCACCATGTTTTTTGAAGTGTCCGGACCAAACAGCCCTAGACCCATGATGCTACTTTGATGAACCGCGTTCCATACAGCTCTTCGCGCAGCCTCAGTCGCGTTTTGGCCATGTAAATCGATTCCTGTACCCATCTCCAGTATTAAAGGCTTCAGTGCCATAATTATTCTCCGATCTAAATTATTAAATGACTTTTCACTAACCGTAATTCTAACTGATTG
>PBWI01000106.1 GCA_002728195.1 Chloroflexota bacterium | reverse complement strand
CCGCCAGCATATTTATGAGCTTTGCTGAACCCACAAAAGTCGCTGGCTATAGTATCGATTATATTATTCTGTAAGCCTTCCCACATCGCAGCATTATCCGCTCTCTCTCTTAAAGGAGGACCAATTTTTGCTAGGGCTCCATGCTCCATTAGGGTCTCGTTTGTTAAATCGAGATATTGGGGACAGGTCTCAGTGAAAACATAATTACCCTCCTCTCTATATCCACGAAGCACATCGAGAACTTCTCTTGCACTTAGGTGAACTACATACAAGGGGCAATCAGTTACTGACGCATATGTAGCTGCTCGGTTGGCGGCCTCAACTTCAAGAATTCTCGGCTGAGATTTCGCATAATATTCACGGGAAGTGAGACCCTCATCAATGAAATTGTCTGTGAGAAAGTCGATACAATATCCATTTTCAGCGTGTACCATAGCGATACCACCAGCTTCGGATGCTAGAGACATTGCTTTTAGCATGCGGTCGTCTGGCATCATCATTCCTCTTCTAGGGTAGGTCATATACATTTTGAAGGATATGATCCCATTCTCAATTAATTTGGGTACTTCAATTTCGACATCATCGTCACCAAATAAGATCGCATGGACTCCAAAATCCAAATATGAAATTTCATTTGATTCTTCAATGAATCTATCTATGGTTTCAGAGGTAGTGCCGTCTATCCCTCTACTTCTCATATTTTGCATGAAAGGAATTACAGTGGTAATTCCTCCAAAAGCAGCACTTAAGGTGAAAGAGTCCATCTTGTCTAAATTGATTGGGTGGTTATGTGCATCGATTAAGCCAGGAAGCACATACAACCCTTTAGCATCTATGATTCTTTTTGCATCAATATTGGAAGGATGTGGCAAAAGATCTGTTATTTTTTCGCCAGTAACAACAACATCCATCTTTGTAATTGAAGTACCACTGACTAAGAGACCGCCGGAAATTAGAATATCTGCAGTTATAGAAACCACCTATTTTCTCCTTTAACAGTTAAATTGAATTCTGTTTTGTTTTAGCTAATATCAATCAAATTCAGTGATCCATGATACATCTGCTTTTAATATTTCATGACTTGAGCAAGTATCCAAATCTTTATCAATCAGGAGAAGGTTTTTATCCATCCATTTCGTTTCCCGGTTTAATCCTGCAAGAGTAACATTATTGGTAGTCAACATCTGCAATGCTTCACAAATTGAAACTCTTTCTTCTATGTTGACAATAGCCCCAGTAGTGGTTCTACGCGTTACTGCCGAATATATAGTGTTCATTGGATTTGGGTCCGTTACAGGACAATCTGAAGAAACCCCGACAATGACGCCAGCGAATAATAAACTTTTAAGCCTGTATAGTTTGTCAATTCTTGATGCTGAATCAGAATTCAAATAACCATCACCTCTCTCGTATATGAATGATGGTTGGGTAGACACTTTAAGGGACATTTCCGATATCTTTTGAATCTGATCATCCCTCAACTCCGAGGCATGTTCTATTCTATCTCCCGCAATACGGTCATTGCCCAATATTTCCAAAATGATATCAGTAGAATTCATTTCTACAGAATGTATTGCCACTGGGAAACCAAACCTGTGGGATTCTCTAACCATTTCTTTCAAAGTATTTTTGTCTGGATAGATGCTGCCATGTGAATCTGTAACCATTAGTTTTACCGGTCCCAACGAGACACCATTGTGCTGCGATTTATATTTCATTCCAAGATCTAGAAAATCTCTTATGGAGTTAAATCCTGGCATAAATTGCAGTTTCATATTTGGAGCATATTTTCTGACGCATTCAGACAAAAATTCATACCTACTGAAATCGTTAATGTGAGTAGCGTCTGTCACATCATTTATGCCTTTAGCATGAATAGTATTTAGGGCCTTTGCTAGGCCTTTTTCCAGGTCACATTGGTGAATTTTTGGTAATCTGCCGTCTAAGTATTCTCCCGCCTCTAGAAAAACGCCGTTTAATTCCCCATCCGATAAGCGTCTCTGAAATGTCACTCCTTCAGGCTCATCTGTGGATTCACCAATTCCAGCCAATCGCATTGCTGCCGAATTCAAAACATGTGCGTGACCAGATCGAGTTTGGATTCTAAGTGGACGATCAGGCAAAGCTTCATCCAATAGATCCTTGTCAATCTGAAAATTACTATCAGTGTTAGTAAAATAACGATCCATCCCACTCACCCGTACCAAACCTGAGTTTTCTTGATCGTAGGCTGCCCTTCTCAATAGTTTAATAAAAACTTGTTCGGAGAATTCTTCCAAGCCTATATCGTAGGTTTGGAAATTTGATGCGTAGCTTAGTAGATGTGTGTGCGTATCGTGAAAGGAAGGCGTTACAGTCATCCCAGTAGCATCTATGCTCTGCTGATCCGCAACCGTAGAAGGTTTGTAATTTGAAGTTGGTCCCCAAAAAGCTTGACCTTTGGAGTCGATCAGAAGGGACTGCCCACGTTCAAAAGAAAGCCCGTTAAAAACGGTCACATTTGAAAATATCCGACCTCTAGTATCCCCGCCCATTGAACGCGACAAATAGGACTATTGGATAACCGACCTGGAGGAAGCTTCGATTCTCCTAACAACAATTTTAGAGCGGTCCATCATAGCCGGTATTTTGGGGCCAATTTCATTTTTCCATGTATCGCTTTCGTAAACGGCTTCATACAATTTTTCTCTTTCTTCTTCACTTTCGAAGCGGCGTATCCAAATGTACAAGTCATCTTCTTCTTGAGCAGTAAAACTGCCTAAAATGACCATTCCTTTAGACACTTGGAAAGGAATGATTTCTTCTTCCATAAATTTAACCCAATTATCCCTCTGGCCATTAGGGCACCTGTACTCTCTAAGTTCGAAAAACATTGTTCCTCCTAATTGTATTCTTAATTCAAATCTTGGAGCTTCTTCAATGAGAAGAACTTCCAATAGAAAATACTAAAATACTAGATACTACGTATAAGGCCAATAATACAACACATTCCAGTGTCACTATACGCCCAAAAGAAACCCGAGCCTTACTGATAACTGGCACCAACACCGCAGTTGTCATTAAGATTGCGATGATTGCAGTCACCGAATGCACAGGGGATGCTACACTCCACAGTGGTCCATCTGTGTATGCCACATCATCTAAGAATAAGACAAAACCCATGTTGAACAAGTTACTACCCAACAGATTGGTTATTGCCAATTCTGGAGCCATTATTCTTATCGCTGCAATCGAGGCTGCCAATTCCGGTAATGATGTGCTTAATGCAAGGAATTGAGTCCCCATGAAACTTTTCTCCCATCCCATCTTGTCTGCAAGACTGTCTCCCGTATGGGCCAAAAAGTAAGCAGCTACAACCACAATTAATGCTGAAATACCATACACTAGACTCGCTCTCGTTAAGCTAGCTGAGGCATAAATATTTTGCTCTTCATAAGAATCAGCTCCTTGCTCTTCTTTAAAGATCGCAAATAGAGCTGCAAGGAAAACGACAATTAGTACAACAGATACAGGGCTAATCGGCCAAGTCTCAGCTAGAGTCATATTCTGATGAATGACTATTCCCATACCACCCAATGCAATAACCACCACCGATAATACTCCGACAAGAGCTGGTGCACTACCTAGGGAACTAAGAATCGGGCCTTTGCGCCACATAAGATCGAGTAGCCCAATAATCAAAAGATTAAAAAGATTACTACCGAATGCATCACCGGCCGCGAGATCGGCCCCTCCTGCCCCTCCAATGGATAGAACAGAACTAACGCCAGTAGCCAATTCAGGCAGTGAGGTAGCTGTCGCTAGAAGCACAACGCCAACAAAAGACCTACCTAGGCCAGTTTTGAAAGCTATTATGTCTGCATTTTTGGTCAGCTGACTGGCTGAAACGAGAATAGTTCCGGCAAGAGCTGCCAAAAGTCCCCAAAGGAGCGGTAATGAAAAAGATTCCAAAATATATCTCCACTTAGCTAGATGTGCGCAAATTAAAGGTCATCATACAAGAGTACAGCGGGTACTCAATTTGTGAAACTAGGTAGTAGAAATCAAAAGATCCGTCCGATTTCTCCATTTTTTCAAAAATCTGCCGTAATTTTTTTTGCTTAATTCGTCCCTTTCACCTTCCGACAAAGCAGTCCAGCCCCTATGTTCGTGTAATTCCATGGGTAACGTATGATCCGCAATTATAGAAAATCCTTTTTCTTTGAATTGGAAACTAAAATCCAAATCCAGATTTCTGTAATATCTAAACGACTCCCTCATTAATCCAACCCTTGCTACATCCTGTCGCCTGATTGCGAAGCAATATCCTTGCATTGCATCCATTCTGCCAGACTCACCTTCACCATCATGAAAATGTAACAAGTCCTTAGTTCGAAGCCCGGCTAAGCCAGCTATTCCTACTTCAGGAGATTTGAGTAGTTCTTCTATTCGATCAACAAAGTTACCTTTTATCTCAACACTGGGGTCTAGGAGAATGAAAATTTCTCCGCTGGCTAACTTAAGCAAAATATTTTTGGCAGCCCCATCCCCTAAGGTGTGATCAGCATGTATAACCTTGAGGTTATTATGTTGTGCCGACAGCTCTTCTAGCATTTCCCCTGTAGAATCTGAGGAACCATTGTCAAGAATAAGGATTTCGGTATCATCCGATTCAGTCCATTTGATCACACTGGATACGCAACGCCTTGTATCTTCAGGAAAGCCAGTCACAACAACACCAACTGTTATGGGGAAAACAGATTTCTCACAGATGTTGGAAGATACTTCCGCAGAAGAAGATATCGTTTTCCACTTCTCTTCTCTTATCTCTGAGGGATCTTTACTTCTAATGACTGAGTACTCTCTTGAATCCTCTACTATATAACCTGCAGCTTCAATTTCATTTCTTATTTGATCAGATCCATCATATTCTGAGGCAGCTCTCAGAGCCGCTCTATCCTCTGATTTACTTACGATAATCTCCGGTAAGTCATACATATTTGTAGTTGAATCCAAACCTAACCCCATCAACTGATCCATTTTGCTCATCACAACTGCTTTACCATAGTCATCAATATCAGAGGATTCAACCAATCTCCACACACCGTCTAGTAACCCTGGCATGTCGAGATCTTCACATACTCTATCAAGAAGTCTTTTGTTCCATTCATCTATTTTTTCATCATTATTATTCAAAGCCTTGGCATTATTGAAACGGACATATTGACGTCTCAGTTTATTAAGGGCTGTTTCACATGCCTTTAAAGAGGTAAAAGTGAAATTTATCCTAGTTCTGTACCTTGCAGTCATACATAAATACCGGAACGCTAGAGGATCAATCCCTCTATCAAGTAAGTCAGAAACTATAAACGCATTTCCGGAGGATTTTGCCATTTTGACGCCATCCGCCAGAAGGTGTTGCCCATGTACCCAATGAGAAACAACCGGTCTACCTGTGTATCCTTCACTTTGGGCTATTTCTCCTTCATGGTGAGGGAAAATGTTATCCACTCCCCCTGTATGAACATCAATATTTCTTCCAAGGTATTTGATCGACATAGCTGAACATTCAATGTGCCATCCGGGGAAACCATATCCCCATGGGCTTGCCCATTTCAAAGAACGTCCCGCTTCTGCTTTTTTCCATAACGTGAAATCTCGGGGATCTTTTTTCAAAGGATCTGCTTCTACCCGCACTGCTTCGTGCAATTGAGATTCATGAATGTTTCCCGACAAGTTTCCATATGTTGGAAAGGCATTAACATCAAAATATATATTTCCCTCAACCTCATATGCGAGTGAGGAGGTCAAAAGAGATTCAATTATTTCCACCATTTCTTCGACATGGTCTGTTGCCTTTGGGAATTCATTTGCAGGCAAAATATTGATAGCTGCCTCATCGTCTAGAAAACGGCGTGTGTAAAATTCGGCTATTTGAGCAGGGGTCTTTCCTTCTGCAATAGCAGCAGCTATAACCTTGTCCTCACCTTGTTCTAGAACTTCCTGACGCATATGGCCAACATCTGTAATATTTTTAATGTGAGTAACTTCGTTCCCTAATAGTAGAAGGGTCCGCCTGATCCAATCAGCCATCAAATATGATCGCAGGTTTCCAATATGGGCATCCCTGTAAACCGTTGGCCCACAGGTATAAATGCTAAATCGCCCCTTTTCGTGAGAAACTAAGGCTGACTTTTCTCTCGTGAGAGTGTTATACAATTCTAACACTCGCACCTCCATGTATATCGAATCAACTTATTTTCATCCTAATTGCAGTACTCTCAGCATATTGGTTGAACCGGGCACGCCTATGGGTGTTCCGGCAACTAATACTACCGTCCCTTTTTTCTCTTTCATCATAAATCTTTTTGCCTCTTTTTCTCCTACTGTAAAAAATTCCTCCACATCTGTAGGGGTGTCCACTAAAACGGGATATACTCCCCATCTAAGAGTAAGAATCCTACAAACATCCTCCCACGGAGTAAGAGCCAGTATCCTCGACTCAGGCCGATAGCGTGAAACCCTACCGGCAGAATTCCCAGATTCTGTGAATGCGACAATAAATTTTGATTTCAAAAGATTGGATGTCTGGCAAGCTGCATAACTGATCGCATCATCGGTTTTAGATTCCAATTGAAGAAACCTTTCCTCCTGCATTTTGTTGTAAGGAAGAGCGGATTCCGCTTCTCTCGATGTATTAACCATTACTTTCACTGCCTCTATAGGAAACTTTCCTACAGATGTTTCCCCTGAAAGCATAATCGCATCTGACCCATCAAATACAGCATTCGCAACATCAGTGACCTCTGCTCTAGTAGGCGAAGATGAATGAATCATAGATTCCAGCATCTGGGTTGCTGTTATTACTGGCTTACCAGCGGAGTTGCTTTTACGTATTAGTTCCTTTTGCACCACTGGCACTCTGTGCAATGGAATTTCCACTCCCATGTCACCTCTAGCAACCATAAGGGCATCGCTTGCTTCTACAACCTCATCAAGATTGTCTATAGCCTCTGCTCTTTCAACTTTGGAAATTATCAACGGTTTCTTCATTCCATTTTCCCGAAGTATCGACCGAGCAGTCCAGATATCCTCTCGCCTCGTAACGGTAGACAATGCCACAAAGTCAGCCCCAAATTCTGCCGCAAACTT
>PBWI01000105.1 GCA_002728195.1 Chloroflexota bacterium | reverse complement strand
CGATGTAGTTATGGAAAATTGGCAAGGCCCTGTCATGGTCTATCCTTACGCAGGAAGAAAAGGAGGCGTCTCAGGCAAGTGGTACGACCACTCCGAAAATAATGAAGAATCTATTGAAGAGTACATCGATGCGGCAAAAATATGGGTGGATAAAGGAGTCCAAATAGTTGGGGCCTGCTGTGGATTTGGGGCCGACTACATCAAACCGCTGCGCCAAATTATTCCCGCAAAAGTTTAGATTTTGAAACGCATCTAGTGAGAATTAAATGAACCAAAACCCAATCACTTCAGACATCAATTATAAAATATCAAATCCAACTGGAGTCACGATATCACCCAATGGTAATCTAGTTGTTTATGGAGTTTCACAGCCAGACAGAGCATCAGGAGAATTAAAAAACTCGCTCTGGATTAAAGAGTCAAATTCCTCTTCATCAACACCTAGAAAACTAACCAATGGTACTTCAGATGGAAATCCCCAATTTTCTCCAAACGGGTTATCAGTCGCTTTTCTAAGAAAAGATTCAGCGGGGAAAAATCAAATCTGGCTATTACAAATAGCTGGCGGTGAGGCCCTAATGATCACTGCGTTAGATGAGAGCGTTAGGGATTTCTGTTGGAAACCTGACAGTTCAGGATTTGCTGTTGTATCAGACTTTGATCCCGAGTCTAATGAGGAAAACAACCAACCAGAACCTAATGTAATTTCCATAACTCGAATAAGATACAGACATGATGAATTGCGATGGCGAGGTAACTCTGGCAGTCAAATCTTCGATGTCGATATAGCTACTAAGGAATCAACCCAGCTCACTTTCGACGATGGCGACCAAGGAATCCCTTCATGGTCACCTGATGGATCTAAACTAGCCTTCATTTCAGACGCTACCTCCGAGAGGGATTTCCATGCAGAAAACGAGGTAAGAGTTTTAGAAATATCCTCAGGAAAAATATCCACTTGGTCTAAAGGACTTGCCGATGCGTGTTCAGTGACTTGGCTTCCTGACGGTAAGGCGCTTGCCGTTATTGGGTCAGAAGATTTTCGTATTCATAGCTATTACCAAGGATCCATATACATACTCAAACCCGACTCAGAACCAAGCAGGGTTACCGATGATCATGTAGCTCCCATTGGTGGAAGTCACCCAGCAAAAATAGGATCTCCCCTAATTATTGATTCCGAGGGAACTACTATCACATTTTCAGGTCAGACAGCATCAGAATCGCATATCTACAGGGCAAAAATTGGAGAATATGGACAGAAGAAAATAGCCGATTTGGGGGGTCAGTTATTGGCATGTGAATTCGACAGATCACATAGTCGGTTTGCATGCATTTATTCGACGCCAGAAAGATCTCCTGAAGTTTTTGAAGGTTCCTTAACGAACAATTCTCTTCGAATGGTTAGTGATCTCAATGCTGAGTATTTCTCCAACAGGCTGATTGGTAACACAGAACGGTTCTCAATAGAGCGATCTGGGCTACAAATTGAGTCAGTACTACTTTATCCAGCCAATTTTGATCATTCAAAAAAATATCCCCTAGTCCTGAACATCCACGGCGGTCCTCATGGGGTGTTTGCCAACTCTTTTGATATAACCCGGCAACTACTTTCTTCAAACGGATATTTTGTTTTAGCAGTAAATCCCAGAGGAACCTCAACCTATGGAAAAGATTACATGCTACCAGTCTTAGGAGACTGGGGAGGAGAGGACTATAACGACATCATTGCATCTCTAGATCAGGTTTGTGAAAAGGATTACATTGATGAAAACAGGCTCTCTGTTACCGGTTATAGTTATGGCGGGTTCATGAGCTCCTGGATAATTGGGCATACAAACCGATTCAAGTGCGCTGTCATTGGCGCTCCCGTCACTAATCTTGCTTCTTTTTACGGGACTGCTGATATAGGTGTTAATTTTGGAGAAAGGCAAATGGGAGGAAGCAGGCCAGAGATTAAAAATGAATACGATTTCAGGTCACCCATTAATTATGCTGAAAATGTTGACACCCCTGCCCTATTAATGCACGGTGATACTGATTATCGTGTCCCAATTTCGCAGAGTGAGGAATATTTTGTAACTCTGAAAAGATTAGGCAAAATCGTTGAGCTCGTCCGATTCCCTGGGCAAAATCATGGCCTAATGCGGACTGGTGATCTAAAAATGAGGAAAGAGTATCTCTCCAGGATGCTTTCGTGGATTGATAAGTACACTAAATAGAATCCGATGTTGGATTTTTGGTGAGTTTAAGTAATTCAATTAGAGGTATTTTTTCATGACTGATAAATCTGTTACCGATTTTTTACGAGAAGTCCACATCGCAATCCTCTCCATCAATCGTAACAATCAGTCACCTCATTCGACTCCTGTCTGGTATACATACGAAGCTAACGACACTATCTGGTTTATGGCGAGTCCTGGCACCAAGAAGAGTAAATTAATGTCGGTGGGTACTCATGTTTCCTTAGTTGCTCAAACGGTAAATGATCCATATAAATACGTGAGTATAGAGGGGCATATTCTGGATATTTCGAAAGGTGACCTCGAACAAGATTTACGCCCTATATCTAGAAGATACTTGGGTGACAAAGGCGGAGATGAATACGTTGAAAGCTTTAATGATTGGAACAGTAGTCGGTACACCATCGAGATAGATAAAATTATGACAATGGGGCTTTAAATAGCAAATCCGTCTGATTTATTTTATGAGCGACAACAAATTTCTCCAAAGAGGTGATTTATATGAGCATTACTACATTGGTTGAGTACCACGATGCCACTGACGAAGTTAAGACAATATATGACGACATAATGGCCACCCGAGGATCTGATTGGGTCAACAATTTTTGGAAAGCTCTCGCCAGCCAACCAGAATTACTTCGCCGAACCTGGCAAGGTGTAAAATCCGTAATGTCTGATGGGGCTTTAGACTCATTGACTAAGGAAATGATCTACATTGCTGTCAGTGCCACCAACAGCTGTGATTATTGCACCAACAGCCACACAGCGGCGGCACGATCTAAGGGCATGACAGATGATATGTTTGCCGAGGTAATGGCAGTGGTTGGCATGGCAAATCAAACTAATTCTTTAGCCAACGGTTTTCAAGTTGAAGTCGATGAACAGTTTAAGAATGGTGGAAGAGGCTAAATTCAGGCTCCTGGAAATAAAGCAGCCGCATCAGGGTTATTGGTCTGCAGTGGATCCGGTAAATCAGCATCTAAATTGTATTGAGCCAAAGGAGCCGTCATTGCCATCCTCGACTGTTTAGCAGCCTCAATTCCAGAAAAAGGACCCACAGGAACCTCCCCATCTGCATCGACAAATCCATAATCAGTTGCTAGCTCAGCCGTTTGAATTACTTTCCCGTTAAGACGCTCCAAATCTCCATTACTAGCCTTATTAAGTAGAGCGGCGACCGCCCTTCCGGTAAAAATTGGAGTTTCGCCACCTGGGAATGCTGCTGTCTCAGTAACTGCTCCTCCTGGATACAAAGTCACTGCCTTAACGCCGTGAGGTTTGAGTTCTGCTGCCATGTCCACCGTAAGACGATCAAGTGCCGCTTTTCCAACCCCATAGCCCACGTCGAAAAGGTAAGTAACGCCGCCAAAACTGGATATCTGAACCATCAGGCCAGATTTATTTGCAACCATTATTGGTGCAATGAGTGAACTCATAACGTATGCACTGCGCAATCCGATATCTATGGAAGCGTCAAAAACTGAGACCGGGCGTTCCCAAAATGGTTTCCCGAAATAAGGTGTCATAGCAACTAGGCCTGCATATGCACTATTGACGAGTAAATCGACTTGGTCCTCATGATCTGACAACTGCTCGACAAAAGCCTTTACAGCCTCGTCATCATTTTGATCAAGAGGGTGAGGAATAACCATGCCATCGGAAGTACCCTTTGCAGCTTCCTCGGACAATGATTTCAAGGCAGCCTCGTTACGGGCTGTAGCGTAGACTTTACATCCATCTTCCTTAGCTAAAACTAAAGCAATACCTCGACCAAGGCCTCTCGATGCCCCGGTTACCACACATACCTTACTCATTATTTTCTCCTTGTTTTAACTGAAAACAATAAACATCACGATAAGCGTTTATACCGTAATCAAATTTTATGTAATCCCAAGTAGCGTAAGTCTATTTCAATCAACATTATTCACTGAGTATTTCTGCTATTTTAGCTTTTGCCAGAACCTGATCTATTCCAATCCCAACAGAAACGCAACCATTTGGATTCAAGGTACCAACTGTTTTACCAAATTGTGACCCCTCACAAATCACCGAAACATCATACTCTTTCCAATCAATTAGTTCTGGGTACAAAACTGATAAGACAGTTATTGGATCATGCAAACTAAATGAATTTCTCCCGGTAGTTTCAAAAACGGTGTTCAGAAGTCGTCGTATAATTTTTTCACCTGCCGAATTACCAGCAAGCCAATCGGTTTCCTCTTTCTTTACCGAGGTGACACGGGTTATATCTAGCCCACACATCTTTATATCTATTCCTGAAGAGAGAACAGCATTAGCAGCTTCCGGATCGCAATAAATATTAAATTCTGCATATTTCGTGACATTTCCGGGAACATTTACGGCCCCACCCATCAAATTAATTGATTTGACCCAATCTACTAACCTTGGTTGTTTTTTAAGTGCCAATGCGATGTTTGTTAAAGGGCCAACTGGTACTAAAATGAGCTCCCCTTTATGCCTTTCAGCTTCCTCGATAATGAATTCCACTGCGTGAATATTCCGTGGGCCAATTGAAGGGTTAGGCAATGAGACATGAAGGCCCGTCTCCCCGTGGATTTCAATTCTATGTGACTTAAATTCTTCAAATTCTTCCGGTGAGGTTGAAGCTTCATTCAGTGCACTAGCATCCCCCACATACACTGGAACCTCAATTCGGTCCATATAGGTCAGCAAGCTAAGAGCATTTCCAGTAGTATGCTCGATGGATGCATTACCACCGACTATCGTTAATCCGCGTAAATCCAACAATTCCGATTTTAATGCCATAATTATGGCGAGAAGATCATCATTTCCTGGATCGGTGTCCAGAATTATTTTGGTCTTATTCATAAATAGCCGCTCATTTAAAACGTAAAGCCTGATTTATATTGTGTTCAAAGTACCGGATAGTTGAGTGGTAAACCAACAGTAGTCAAGGCATATCGGCTGATATGCCATCTACCCAGATTTGCACTCAGCAGGTCATCTAAATTATCTCCACAGAAGGCTATATTAGTTGGGGCTGCCATAAGAGTTCCTTCATAATCATGGACTAGTACCTCAAGAGTACCCTTTGTATCTAATCTGAATATGGTGTCAGGCCTGTAGCATGATATATAGAGATTGGCATCTGCATCAAAAGCCAAACCATCTGGTACAGAATTAGGTATTTCAATTACCGTTTCGGGTGGCCCTGCTTCCCCTGTTTCACTAATGGATATTTTTTCAATCCTCGGTGGATTAAGACTAACCGCCACATACAAGTCTGTGCCACTTGGCGAAAAACAAATTCCGTTCGGAAAAGTTTTTGGAAACTCCGACCAAACTTCGGTTTGCCCACCTGGGCTAATCTTAAAAATCTTACCGTTATCCTTCTTCCACTCTCCAGAATCTGTAACATACAGATTTCCATTCTTATCGAAAGCAGGGTAATTGGGTCCAATCATGGCAACATCTGGCGTCCCTACAGAATACTCCGTTAAATTTCCATCATTATCGGTTTTATATACTTTGTTACCACTGCATATATATAAGCTACCTGACCCGTCTTGGCATAAACCTCCGACAAAATTAGGGGCTCGGGCAAACTGCTCGAAGTGATTGTTTTCTACATCAATGCGATAAATCTGCCCCCCTTCACCACCCGCATAAGCATAACCATCACTTCCCCAAGTTATACATTCAGGGTGATCAAGCCCTTCGCCAAAGCCACCAACACAATAAGACACGTCACTTTTAACATCTAAAATAGACATATTCGCCTCAGCTGATTTCAGAGTTTGCTTTCTGTTTTGTTAAGACTACCTCAAATGTAATTTCTTTTTTTATTCCTCAGTCATGAGGAAGACAGAAATATGAATAAGATGTAGCATGTGCTAATTAACAGCTGGAAAATTTTTCACATGGCTTCTCAAAGAAAATTTTAGTAGAGGTACTGCTGATGAGCTACGAAGAAATCAATAGAGATTCGATAATATGGATGTATGAAAGGATGCTCACAATCCGACGATTTGAAGAGCAGGCTAGAAGAGAGGCTGACGCAGGGAAATTAAGAGGTATTCATTCCTCAATTGGTCAGGAAGCCGTTCCAACTGGAGTTTGCGCCCTACTCAGAGATGATGATTTTGTACTTGGTACTCACAGAAGCCACCATCACTGCATTGCCAAAGGTGTAGATCTTAACGAAATGATGGCAGAACTTTTAGGGAAGTCCACAGGCACTGGTAAAGGAAAGGGTGGAACGATGCACATAGCTGACATCGAAAAAGGAATGCTAGGTGCTAATGGAATAGTCGGGTCCAATATCCCAGTTGCAACGGGTGTAGCCTTAACCGCCAAAGTAAAAGGGACCGACAATGTTAGTGTGGTATTTTTTGGAGATGGGGCCTCGAGTCAAGGAGCTCTCCATGAATCTATGAATTTGGACAGCATTTGGAATTTACCAGTCATATTTGTTTGCGAAAATAATAGGTACGCGGAATCAACTCCTTTTGAATATTCCGTCGCTGGTGGCTCGGTTTCCAATCGTGCTGACGGTTACGCTATTCCAGGCGTCACGGTTGATGGTCAATCTGTACTGGATGTGTTTGAGGTTGCAAAAGAGGCAATTGGAAGGGCAAGGGCGGGTGAAGGTCCAACATTGATTGAAGCACAAACGTATAGGTATCTCGGACACGCCGGGCATGATGATCCCTTGACTTATAGATCCGAAGAAGAGCAGAAGTATTACATGGACCGTGATTGCATTACTAATTTCAAAAGTTACATATTGGACAGTTCAATCGCAGACGAAGAGGAATTAAACCAAATAGAAGTCTCATGTGAAACCGCTGTGGCCCTATCAGTTGAATTCGCAGACAACAGTCCTTTTCCTGAGCCCGACGCTCTCCATGAGGATGTTTACACGTCTTATCGAAACTGAAAGATACCTATGACCTAAACCTCAAAGTAAGGAAACGTCTGAGGTGATAGCTCGTCTGAACTACTAGCCACCTCAGGATTAACCGAATCCCATACGTGTTCTCCGGCCCTTTGAAGGTTATAGTTAGCTTGCTGTTCATCAATATTCAATACTTTCCGTCCTCTCATAACCCATTCACCGTCAATCATCACATCCTTTAATTCATCGGCAGTAGCGTTATAGACGATGTTTTTGATTGGGTCACGCAACGGAACCATAAACATTGATGAGGTATCCCAAAACAGCAGATCAGCCTTGGCTCCTACTGAAATGCGTCCCAAATCTTCTCGGTGAAGCATCTGAGCTGGATTAAGAGTCGCCGCGTTAAAAACGTCTGCCGCAGTAGATTTTTCCGTCTGCCGACTCATGATTTTACCCACTACAGCAGACCATCTCATAGCCTCAATCATTGACTGTGGGCAGGTATCTGTACCAAGGCACATGTTTACACCTGCATCTAAATACCCCGGAAACGATTCCATTGCAATTCCTCGTCTGTTGAAGACCCAGGTAGCATGAGCTACCGACGCCTTGTGACGTTCCAGAATCTCCAAATCATCTCCGGCGAAATTTACCCAACTATGACCTGACGGGTATATCACATGTCCTAAAAGTGTCCATTCGCTTAAAAAGTCAATTGACTCCAACCATTCAACAGGGCTCATACCATATCTTCGAGCAATCTCCTGAAATTCGAATACAGCCTGGCTAGTATGGAGACTTACAGGAACCTTCATTTCCTCTGAAGCTTCACTACTCATCCGTAACAACTCTTCTGTACAGTTATCTATTTGGGCAGGGCCAAGAAATCCTTTTATTCGTCCGTTGGCACGCCCCTCTATCCTCTCTATAAAGTCGACTGCCTTTTTAAAACCTTCGATCCCACCTGACTCATTCCAATCATATTCAACTTGTCGGCCTGTTGGTGTTACCCAGCTCGCGGAACTGTACATATTTGCTATATAGGCACGCAAACCAGCTTGCTCAGCCATGTCAGCGACATAATCTCCCATACCACCTTGTTCCATTATTGTGGTCGTTCCTGTCCTTATGAGCTCAACAACGGAATAATCCACACATGCTTCTTTGTCTCTATCTCTCATTGCACCGGCCCGAGCTCTCAACATAATAGGCAATCCAGACAAATAGAATTGTCGACTACCCACATCCTCAATAAAAGATTTATCTAGTGGCGAGCCAGCCATATGGCAATGTGTGTTGATAAATCCAGGAGTAACTATCCTATCCCCTGCATCTATAACTTCATCAACAGGTTCATCAAAAGTCTTACCTACGAAAATTATTTGGCTACCTTCCACGATTACACAGCCATCATGAAGAATACGATGCTCTCCAGACTGGTAGGCAACGATAATTTTTGCATTGATCCTTAATTTTTTAACCAAGTCTCACCTCTACAACATTAAACATTTTTTGCGAAGCACCCCGGTTAAATTAACGATAATAGATTTAACTTGCAACTGAGTGATGATTCTTGTCGTTATAAGAACTAGCTCATTTATTACGATCAGCTAATCATATGGGCGGTTGGGAAAACCAACTTTGGGATAATTAGAGATTATTAACCATAGTTTGTTAAGATGTGATCCTCAGGTCTACCAAAACTTTCGGAGTAACCTGAAATAAACTGGCAAAAATGTGTGACTACACATTAATCTATTGAGGAATGGGTTTGATAAAAGAAAAACAGAACCAAATCTTGCAGCGGTTAAATGAATTTTCTCCAAGATTGACCAACCAGCTTAAAAGCCTAACAGAGGATGATTGGTCTGCTCAAAGTCGCTGTGATGACTGGACAGTTAAAGATGTGATGGCACATCTATCATCAGTTTTAACAAATTACCTTATTTTCATAGATTCAGCCAAAAATGAAGAAAATATTTTGAATGATCCCAATAGCCCAAGACCTGAACCAGGTAAGCTAGATGGCAAATCATTTGCTGGATTCCTTTCAGAAAGAGCTAAGGAAAGTAGTAAAGCTTTCGATTCAAAAGATTCACTAATCAATGAACTAGAACTTAGATTTCAGAGGTTACTGAATGGCTTCAATTCTTGCCAAGAGAAACAATGGGATTTACCAGCGTATCACCCCGTAAACTGGGTTTCCATTCAAGGAATTCTTCTATGGACTTTGTTTGAGTCTACAATTCATGCTTGGGATGCCTTAAATGCCGTAGATGAAAAATATTTGGTCGACGAAAATTTAGCTCCACTATTACCCGAATACTTCTGCAATAAACTGATCAACCGATGGTTTAAAACCATTGATTCTGATGAGAACCCTTCGCAGACACTGGCAGTGAACCTCGGTACTTTGAACGGGCTACGAATCACGAGCTCCGTTGGTAAATTGGATATCGAAGAGCTTCCAATTAATTCCTTCGATTCGGATGGAGAGATACACACGTCTCCAAGTGAATTCGCATTGTTAATTACAGGCAGGAAGAACCTTTCAAAATCTATTGCAGATACCTCTACCCAACTAATAGGCAATCAGAGTCATATCGACTCATTTTCAAGATGGTTCACAGGGTCGTAATTAAACTTCAAAGGCCCAAACTTTAAAGACCAATAAATCCCCTAGCAGCTTCTATGAAGGCTTCAGGTTGATCCACCATCACCACATGTCCTGCACTTGCTACATCAACCGATGTCACGTCTTTACCAAGGCTTTTCATCTTATCGATCGTATCGTCGCTCACAAGACCGCTTTCCGCTCCTCTAATCTCAAATATTGGGACTTTTATGTTCTCTATTGCTGACCAGTATCTACCAATTAATTCGGTACTAGTCATATCTGGAAGTGGATTATCGAAACCATTTAAATCCGCTTTCCATGTCCAAGTACCCGAATCTGTTTCCTTCAACCTAGAAGCAGCTTCTTCTTGCAACCGATCATCTGAAGCCAATGGATTTCCTGACCTAAGCCATAGATAACCATCTTCCAAGGTATGAAATTCCATAGGAGCTGGTGGTGCGGGTGGTGCCTGGAGTCTTTCAGGTGAAGGCTCTGGTGCTATATCAACCATAATAATTTTATCCACAACTCCTGGATTAGCGGCTGAGTATAAAATTGAATGCCATCCACCCATAGAACACCCAACGAGGGTCATAGTTTCAAATCCATTTATTTTTATAAATTCGGATAAGTCTTCTACAAACCTATCTCTGGCGTAGCCATCAACGGCCCATTCACTATTCCCATGCCCTCTTTGATCCAAAGCAAAAACATGATATTTGTAAGATGCAAACTCAGCAAATTCTCTCCACGAAGCAGCAGAATTAGTATGACTATGAAGACAAATCAAAACAGGATTCCCTTTTTGACCCCACTCATAAAAAGCGAGTGCATTCCCGTTAATCTGTGCGATCTGGGTATTAGGCATACTAGACATAATTGGCTCCTAACTAAAAAATGGGATTAAAGTAATACTTCAGCTATTAAATCAGTCCATATATACTGGGTCAAATCCTTAATAGTCACAGTGAATCTTATGATCATAGGCCTACCCAAAGAAACCAAAGACCAAGAGTTACGGGTTGGAATCACTCCGGATGGAGTAGAAACCCTGATAAAAAGTGGTCACCGAGTGCTTGTAGAGAAAAATGCGGGATTGGGTAGTGGTATTTCTGATCATAGCTATGAAGAAGTAGGGGCAGAGCTAATAAATGAACCGGAACGTTTATTCTCCGATTCAGAATTGATAGTGAAAGTGAAGGAGTTCCAGATACACGAATGCGAACTTTTACACCCGGGACTTACGAGTTTTTCCTTCCTTTCGTTGGGAGCCAATCCAACCTTGGCTAAAGCCTTGTTAAAAAGTAGAATCACAGCTATTGCATATGAAACGGTTGAATTGAACGACGGAACTCTACCAATTCTGCAACCGATGAGTGCTTTAACTGGTAGATTGGCCATAGATGTTTCTACCCATTACCTAAAAAGTCCCCAAGGAGGATCAGGAAAACTCCTTAGTAGTGTGTCAGGAGCAGATTCGGTAAAGGTGGTAATTCTTGGTGCGGGGACAGCTGGATTTCATGCAGCCGAGTTGGCTCTTAATATGGGAGCAGAGGTAACGGTTTTGAGTCGAGGACAGGAACGACTTAAAAAGCTT
>PBWI01000104.1 GCA_002728195.1 Chloroflexota bacterium | reverse complement strand
TTTAGATGGTGCTGAAGTGAATCCTTTCCCATTTAACGGGAGCGTAGAAATCCGCAAAGTCGGCAGCTCGGCGGTTTCTGCACACAATGACGGAACCAATTGTCCAGGAGTTCCGATTTGCTTCCCTGAAATATTCGGAGATGCATTTGGGTACGTATGGATCGACTGGGATGTTTCCAAGGATCGAACCGATATTGAATACGGTCTGGAAGAGCATGTAGCGGGAGTTAATGTGACCCTCGAAAACACTTCTCCCTTCTACGACTCAGAGGGAGAACCCTGCTATCAGCCGGGAGAACTTAAAGTCACCTCCACTATCACCGGTCAAGGAAGCTCAGCAGGAAACGAATCAGGAAACTATCGTTGGTGGATCGATGACATCCCAGCTGAAGACAACTCTGGAAACCGGATCAAATACGAGGCAATTTTCGATTACGCCGGAGGACAATTCCCACAAGGATTCACACCTACTGGGTACACCGGAAAACAACGAGATGATGTGCTTTCATCAGAGAAAGATTCAGATGTCAGCCCGCAAAACTTCACACGATCGCTGAACACCCAAGCGGTCTCAGGGGAATTCACCATCGAACCTGAAACATCCACACATACAGCTGACGCCGGTGTAATTGGTGAACCGAAATTTGACCCCACAGCCACGGTGGAAATTGACTGTGACGCGGACACCGCCGACATTTCACTGGACAACTCCGAATCGACAGTGCAAGCAAAATATGAAATCAACGTCTACCACGGCGACGTTGATGAGAACAATCTAGTTCAGTCCCAATCAGGAGACAAGATCGTCGAAGCTTATAAGACAGTCGAATACGGGAAATATATACCACCTCCTCGAGGGCAGATACTAACCATCCTCATAACCGCAACACCGCAAAAAGAGGACCTAGATCTAGGATTCGAACCGGTTACGGTTTGGAATCAGGCAGGCGTGGATTGTCCGACAGGATTCGTAGTTCAGGTACAAGTAGAAACAGATTGCGACAGTGGCGGCATCAAAGTGACGTTGGACAACTCCGAGTCAAGTGTTGATGCTCGCTTCTCACTTGTATTAGGTACAGATACTGAAACCGGTATCGAAAGTAAAGAAGTAACTCAAGGAGAAAAAGAAGAAGTTATTATTTCGGTGACGGAGGATTCGGAATGGACATTAATCTGGAAAGCAGTTGAAACTGGAGAATCCGAAGAAGAAAAAGGGTTTGTCGGATTTATAGGACCTGAACAGTTTGATTGTGAACCAGAAGAGTTTTTGCCTATCGTCTCAGTCGACCATGTGTGCGACATTCTTGGCAACACTGCAACCTTCTCCATAGACAACACAGGTTCCGGCGTCAATGCGATAGTCGAGGTTTACTCAGACGATGAACTCATCTGGGGACCAACAACCATTGAAAAAGGAACCGAGTCTTACGAGACGACAATTCCTGTAACAGGAATAGAAGCCATTACTATCCGTGTGGCTGCTGAAGAAAACTCACATAACTATGGAACCACAACAATAAAAGAAACTCTTAACTGTCCAGAAACACAAGTCGCTCCATTCGACTGCGCTGCCTTCCCAGCTTTGATTCAAATTGTAGGTACAAAAGGTGTCGGCTTTGAGGTGAAAGAACTTAATCCTGCTTCCGGTGAATACAGACCTATTTATTCGATCCCATTCAATAGGACACCTGCATATTCAGGCATGAACGGTGCTGGAATCAACAAAGTTGATTCGACCGCTTATGCGTTAATGTCTCTCAACCCAACTTCTCCTTACCTGGTTCGCTTCGATGCACAGGAAGTCTTGTTTGTGGCAAAAATGCCTGAATTTTCAGCGGCTGGAGATGTTGACGAAGATGGAAACTTCGTTTGGCCAAAGAACACCAAGAGAACATTGAGTGTCTTGCCTGACATTGCAAGCCTTGAAGGATTCACAAACCCTGATGACGCGGCTGACATGTCTGGATTGAGCCCCATACTCGAAGGAGTTGACGCCCCAGTTTCAGACATTGCAACAATGATTTATGACTTTGGGGATGGCGAAGGATCCTACGCTATGGGTCTACTAGGTAACGTCCTTTACGTTTACAGATACGACAATCCGAATGACTATTGGAAGATAAAAGTAATGCTTCCTGAAGGTTCAACTAGTCCTGCACCAAAAGGTGACTTTGGCGCTGCATGGAGCCACGAAGACAGAATATATTTTGCCTCCAATAGTGGGCTCGGCGTTTTCGAAGTCATGATCCCAACAATTGACTTCGAAAACAAGACAGCAGAAATCCGAAAGGTCGCAAACTCAGATGCGACCAGCTGGAACGACGGAATGAACTGTACAGGGATACCAACATGTATTCCTGACATTTTCGGTTCAACATACGGATACTCATGGGTCGACTGGGAGACATCAGGTGATCGAACGGGCATCGAAGACGGAACTGAAGAGCACATAGCCGGAGTCAAAGTAACTTTGACCAATACAACCACCTACTACGACTCTGAAGGAAACGAATGCTACGGCCCCGGAGAGTTCACTCTCGAGACAACAACCGGAGCTGACGATGGACTATCAGGCCAAGACAACGGTGATTACCGTTGGTACTTCTCCGATGTCCCTGTTGAAGACAGTTTCGGAAACGAAATGCGTTACGAAATATTTTTCGACTACGAAGAAGCGACCTTCCCTGAAGGGTTTACACCACTTGGATACACACAACAATTAAACGACGGCTTGGAGGACAGTGAAATCGATTCCGACGCTAGACCTATCCAAACCACATTTTCTTCAACAACTAAAGCAGTTACAGAAGATTTCTCACTATTAGCCGGTCAAGAAGTTCATCGACCTGATGCAGGAATTGTAGGAGAAATCATATTTGACCCAGCTGCAACAGTCGACATCGACTGTTCATTAGAACTTGCTCGAGTGGAACTCGACAATAGCGAATCAGATATAGATGCCCTATACACAGTCGACGTTTACCATGGCGAAATTCAAGAAGATAATAAAGTCGTTGAACAATCGGGCATACAGACTGTCGAATCAGGCGACATTGTCTTATACGCGACAACTATACCTCCACCTATCGGAGAGATACTGACAGTAATAGTTAACGCGGAAGCAGTCAGAGACGGATTAGAACTTGAATACGAAAAGGCGCCTGTATGGAATCAGGCAGGCACAGACTGCCCATCGGACTTTGTTGCTCAGGTCCAAGTTGAAACAGATTGCGATATCGGTGGAGCAAAAGTCACTTTAGGCAACCCAGGAACAGACACAGGAGCGATTTTCGAAATTGTTCTAGTCATAGACGGAATAAGGTACACCGGAGAATATGAACTAGATGCAGACGACACATACATACTTGATCTTGCAATAGAAGATGACAGTGAATGGTTTATTGAATGGCAGGCGAAAGAGATCTCAGAAGAAGAATTCAGATTCTCCGCATCAACCACACCGAGAACAATCGACTGCGAAGAACCTCAATTCACTCCAATAATTTCAACAGGTTTCACATGCACAACAGTTGGTGGAGTCATAACGGTATTCGTTGATAACCGCATTTCAGAAGTAGATGCAATAGTTGAAATCGAAGTAAACAACGAGCTTTCCTGGGGGCCAGAAACAATAAACGCAGACGGTATTTCAAACGTGATCACAATCCCGGCAGTAGATGGTGATTTCTTGAGAGTTTGGGCCAACTCGGCTGACGAAACTCTACTCACTGCGTCAGTAATGGCCGAGGAAACAGTTGACTGCCCAGTTTTCGACCCAGAAGCAGATGTGGATGTCGACTGTGAAATAGACCGAGCATTGATAACACTGGACAATTTCAAATCCTCGATTGAAGCGTTGTTCGAGATAAATGTTTATAGAGGAGATATCGATCCGGTTAATTACGTTGATGAAGAGTCAGGAACACAACTTGTAGGAGCAGGTGCCAGTTCAATATTTATGAAACCGATCCCGCTGAGTGGCGACCAGGTGCTCAGTATCGAAGTGATTGCTGACGCCATGAGAGACGGAGAACCCCTGGGATTGGAATCCAAAGTTGTATGGAGCCAATCCATATCAGATTGTCCTAGTGGTTTCTCAGCACAGATAAAAGTTGAAGTTGAATGTGACCTTGGTGGAATTGCTGTAACCATGGATGCTAGAGAATCTGAGGTTCCAGTTATCTTCAATATTGTCGGGGTGATCGACGAAATTCCGGAAGATCCGAACAGCTACGAAATACTTCCCGGTGATGAAACCCAGGTCATAATCCCAGTTATCGGAAGTTCAGATTGGAATGTGGAATGGTCAATTACCAACACCGAAAACACACAACAAACTTTCGCTGGAATAACCCCAGTTCAAGAAATCGATTGCGAAGTCGAAGAGCCGACACCTGACCCAGAGAATCCGTTCAACCCAGATGCAGAAGTAAAAGTCGAATGTCGAATAGACCGGGCTTTGATCAAACTGGATAATACTGAATCAACCGTTGACGCACTGTTCAGCGTCGAGGTTTACCGCAGCGGAATCAAATCAACTGATATTTACTCCGAGGAATCCGGAGTTCAACTACTTCAAGCAGGTTCAAGTGCTTCTTATATGCACCCGATTTCACTAGTAAATCGAGACCTCTTAAGTATCGTCGTAACCGCTGATGCTATAAGTGACGGTAAATTCATCGGGCTTGAACCAGTGGTCGTATGGGACCAATCTTTTACAGACTGTCCGAATGGTTTCGTCGGACAGACAAAAATAAAACCTGAATGCGATCTTGGCGGCATTGAAGTCACTCTCGATGCCAAAGAATCTTCTATACCAGTTGTGTTCAACACCATTACAGTTGTCGACGGGGTAGAACAAACTCCTGAAACCTTTGAAGTGGCATCCGGCGAAAGAATTCAAGCCAATTTCGCTATACCAGACGATTCAAAGTGGAGTTTGAAGTGGTCAGTTGCTGACCCAGAAAACAGTTCAGAAATTCTGAAACGAGGATCTACTGCAACGCAGACTTTCTCATGTGGAGAGACAGTCTCAGTTCCAACAACTACCACTAGTCCACTAATCCCTGAAGAGGAAGAAGAAAAAACTGAAGCAGCTCTCAAATTCGCTCAAACCAAAGAAGATGTCTGCGAGGAATGCTGTTGGCCATGGTGGCTGTTCCTCCTCCTCGGAATAGCGGCATTACTCGGATCTCTAGGAATGATCGCTCTACTTGGCCTTGCTCTTGCAGCACTGGGCGGTAAGAAGAGTGGCGGATGCTGCCAAAAAGATGAGGGACTACCAGGAGCGCCGTTGAACCTCTCAATAGTTGAAAAAGAAAACAGCTTTAAACTCTGCTGGGAAAAAGCCGAAAACGGAATCCCCCCAACCGGTTACATGATAGAAGGACGTATAGGCAATGACTGGGTCGACATTGTTACCGTTATAGGTCGTGAAACATGGGCATCCATAAGAAAATCAGAAGCTGATGGTGTAAACGCTTGGAGAGTCTCCGGCGGAAATGAAAACGGCAGAGGCCGTGCATCAGAAGAGATATTCACCTCTTAGGAAACAACATGCGAATATTCAACCGGCAGGGGAAATGGCGCTTTAGAAGTTCGATAATCGCAACGGCAGTAATTTCAACGTTGCTTGTGCCAGCAACTCTTTTTGTTATTGCAGACACTGCTCTTGCAGCCGTTGATAATCACTACTGCGCGAATTATTCAGGTACACCCATAATGGTAAACGATGATAGCTCTGGTAGTAATGGTGATTATTATGTGAGAACGCTTAATGTTTCTGGTGACGCTGCTTCACAGATACACACTTTAAACATGCCGAACAACTATTCGATAAATGCTGTGGGTATCAGTCCGATAGATAAGAAGGCTTATGGAGTAGTTGGAGGTGCTTCAAACTCTCCTTTGTTAGCAAGATTTGATAATAATGAAATCGAGTACGTTGCAGAAGTAAAAGCGGCAGCTACTCAGGGAACGTTTGATGCTCATGGAGACTTTCTTTATTCTAGAAAAAGTTCCGGTGACACGACCGGGCTTTACAGAGTTGAACGACCGGACCTGCTTCAGGGTTATACAAATCAGAATGATAGTTCATTGCCTGATCAGTCAAACCCAACGAATTTAATTAGTGGTTCTATAGGAGGAACAGTAGCGGACTGGGCTGCGATAAGAGCTGATCTTGGGAGTGGTGTAGCTAACTATGTTGTCGGCATTAGGGGAAATACTAATCCACCAAAAGTAGTAGTTATAAAGTACGCGGACACGGCTACTACAACTGGATCAAGTGTGTCGTTACATTCCACAAATCCGGAGCTTCCTAAAAAACCTTTTAGAAATGCGTATTACTTCGAGGGGCGGCTTCTTTTTCATGAAAAAAGTGGAGGTTTGTGGGAGATTGGAACAACTGCGGCTTCTGATCTGACTGGGACAATAGATGTAACAGATTTGGGAGACACATCGATAGACGGTGACAATATTACTTTGCAAGACGGTGATGGTACGGCTTGCTTTGACTCACCAGGTTTCACTGTTGTCGAGTCGGGTGGGTCGACTTCGGTGAATGAGTCTGGTACTACTGACACGTTTACTGTGGTTTTGGATTCAAAACCAGCAGGCGATGTGGTTATTGGTGTGTCTTCTGCTGACACGG
>PBWI01000103.1 GCA_002728195.1 Chloroflexota bacterium | reverse complement strand
TCGTTTAATTCGACAGAACCCTGCTGGGGCTATTGGTGCCGTTGTGGTTCTTGTTATATTACTAGGTGCAATATTCGCCCCATTTATAACTCCTTTTGACTACGAATCATTTGCTAGCAGCCGCTACACCAAACCCATGGGCAACGCAATGGACGGAAGCCTAATGCTACTCGGCTCAGACAATTTAGGGAGAGATCAATTCACACGCCTTCTATATGGGGGAAGAATATCTTTGCTAGTTGGATTCGTTTCACCAATCGTAGGGGTAGCAATCGGATCATTCCTTGGGATAGTTAGTGCCTATTATGGGAAGTGGACAGATTTATTACTTCAAAGAGTCACAGATACCCTTTTGATACTACCTGGTCTTGTGATATTAATGACGGTGACCGCCTCTTTTGGATTCACAATAACTGTAGTTTTACTTGCATTAGCCTTGTTCAGCATGATCAGCACTATAAGAGTTGTTAGGTCTCACGTATTGGGGTTAAGAGGCGCTCAATTCATAGACGCTCAAAGAGCGATTGGCTCCTCGGACATGAGAATAATATTTATACACTTGTTACCAAATACTCTGCCTGTTGCAGTAGTTTTGGTTGCAGTTGGAATAGCCGGAGCTATAGTTGCAGAGGCTCAATTAAGCTTTTTGGGACTTGGAATAGCCCCTCCTGTACCAACTTGGGGAAATATGCTTAATGGCGCACAATCCAGGTTTGACCTAGGACCACACTTGGCAATATGGCCCGGAGTTTTTATATCAGTAACAGTATTAGCACTTAACCTTGTAGGAGACGCTATAAGAGACATAATGGACCCGAGATTACGAGGTAGGCAATAGTCGAGACCTTATCGCAGTCACAAATATAGAAATAAAAGTTTAGGAGACTGAAATGGCAGATAGAAAACCAAATATAGTATTCATGTTTAGCGACCAGCAACGCTACGACACGATGGCAGCATACGGTGCCGATTATATGCAGGTACCCCATTTGAACCAGCTTTCTGAGGAAAGTTTCATATTCCAAAACGCGTATGTCGCACAGCCAGTATGCACCCCCGCCAGAGCAACAATCATGTCGGGACTATATCCACACACCGCTGGACCAATAGTAAACATGATCAATCTTCCTGCGGAAGTAAAAGTAATATCCGAAATGATTTCGGATGAATACTACAAAGGGTATATGGGGAAATGGCACCTAGGTAATGATATCGAACGACAGCATGGTTTCAATGTATGGAAATCAAGTGAAGATTCTCACGGTACAGGTTACACTCACACCCAATTAAACAATGAGACATCTTCTTATACAGAATATTTAATTGAAAAAGGGCACGAACCAGACAAAGTTCCAGAAATTGATGGAGACAATGTTGCGGCCGAACGTAAATTTAGTCTTCTAGGTAGAAAATCTGGACAGCGAGCACCCACATTTACCTCCAATGCACATTACGATATGCCAGAAGAAGACCAAATGGCCTCATACCTAGCTCAAGAAGCCACGAAATTTATAGAAGACAATAAAGATAAGCCTTTCGTCCTTTACGTCAGCACCTTCGAACCTCATTCTCCATACCATGGACCTTTCATGGATCAGTATGACCCGGCGACGATTCCGGTAGGCCCTGCTTTCTTGGAAAAACCAGAAACAGCGTCTTTAGTAAACAGAGTCAGGGCTGATTATTTTATGAAATTCATGCTGGACGGAGAAGATCAAACTCAGGATGCATACATGATGAATTATGCTGCTCACCGGGAAGATGTCACAACTGAGGCGGGATGGCGTCAGTTAAGAGCACACTACCTAGCGAATATTACCCAGGTAGACAACATGGTAGGGACAATAAATCAAGCTTTGAAAGACAATGGTCTTGAGGACAACACCATAGTGGTATTTACTAGTGAACACGGAGATATGCTTGGTGATCACGGTATGTTAGAAAAACGTTCAATGTTTGAAGAATCTGCCCGGGTCCCACTGCTGATGAAAGTACCATGGCTTTCCAAAGGTAACCAGGTAATCGAAGGAAGTGTAGGACACATAGACCTAGTTCCAACGTTACTTGACCTGATAGGTCATGAGGTACCTGACCATCTACAAGGGAAAAGCCTAAAACCAGTTTTAGAAGGGGAAGCTGATCTGTCTGAAAATGACGTATTCATTTCTTGGAACGGCTATGACAATGATGTGCCGGATAGATTTTTGGGAGACATAAAGATCAATAGAATGCTTAGATTGCCCTGGAGAACAGTAGTAACTCCAGACAGGTGGAAACTGGCTCTTTGCGCTGGGGATCAATGTGAACTATACGACCTAAATAACGACCCTTATGAACAAAATAATCTCTTTAATGACCCAGACCAACAAGACCGGGTGAGAGATATGGCCGCTAGAATTAGAGTCTGGCAAGTCCAAACTGGTGACACGGCTCCTATTCCTTCAACAATTTAGTTCCATAATGGGCATGCAGGATATTGAGGTGCACCATTTGTGCCTTACTATCCTGTTTTGCTCATTCTGATATTTCTGGTTATAACCAAACTTTCTTGAAAGAGGATCATCATGGCAAAACAACCAAACCTTGTTTTCGTATTCAGCGACCGTCAGAGATTTGACACGCTCCACGCTTACGGAAATGACTACGTAAAAGCGCCCAATTTAAATGCTCTTGCGAAGGAAAGTATTGTTTTCAAAAACGCCTATGTAACACAAGCAGTTTGCGCACCAGCCCGAGCATCGATTATGACTGGTCTATACCCTCATGCTGCAGGTATGCCAAGAAACAAACTCGTGATGCCTGATGAGATACAGACCATCGCTAATATGGTTTCCAACGACTACAAAAAAGCTTATTTCGGAAAATGGCATTTAGGAAATGAAGTCATTAACCAGAGAGGATTCGATGAGTGGGCCAGTGGTATGGAGACTTTGCGTGAAGAATATACTGAAGAAGAATATCTTGAATTGGACACTAGTTACCATGAATTTCTGGTAGATAACGGTTATGAACCAGATGAAGAACTGCTCGGAAGAAAAATATTCTCTGATTCAATGAGAGCAGCCTTACCAGCAGAATTTCAAATGGCATCATTTTTTGCAAATAGAGCTGAAGCTTTCATTAAGGAAAACAAAGATAATCCTTTTGTAATGTATGTGAGTTTCCTAGAACCGCATCCTCCATGGACAGGTCCGTACGATGGGATACACGACCCCAAGGAAGTCCCTATCGAACCAACTTTCTTGAAAAGACCTGACGGACATTCATTGTTCAGCAGGGTGCGATCAGATTTTTTCATGCAATCCGACCTTCACACTCCCGACGATGTCGATGATGCGGAATGGGAAAAGGGTAGGGAAGAATATAACGGACTAGATAAGGCCATTGGCCGACAATTTGATCTCAAAAACCCTGATTCTTGGAAACAAATTAGGGCTAATTATTATGGGAATATTACCTTGGTCGATGATGCTGTTGGAAAAATTCTTAAGGCATTGGATGAGGCTAATATTGCACAAGACACCATATTTATTTTCACCAGTGAGCACGGGGATCTGGTGGGAACCCACGGAATGATGGAGATGCGCACCTTCTATGAAGAGGCTGCCAAGGTACCACTTATGATTAGAGCTCCAATGCATAACAAAGAACCGAAATTGGTCGAAGGTAATTTTGGCCAAATTGATTTAGTTCCAACACTATTGGACCTATTGGGACAAGATATTCCAGAACACGTACAAGGAACTACCAAGGCCGACGTAATAAAAGGAAAATCAGACCTGTCAAATAATGAAGTGTTCATGGAACACAACGGCATAGGTGATAGAAATCTAGGTACTCCTGCAATAAACATGTTAAACAATATGCAATGGAGATCAATTGTTACCAGTGATAGATGGAAATTAAACCTCTGCGCTACGGACCAATGCGAATTGTTTAATCTTAATGATGACCCTTATGAAGAAATCAACCTCTTTAATAACCCTGAGCACAAGGACCGAATTAGGATCATGGCGGCAAAAATTCGTATGTGGCAACACGAAACCGGTGATCCTGCTCCTCTACCAGATGTGTAAAGGGCAGAAGGGCAAAAATCTAATTACCTTTCTGCCACTTAATTGAATTAAGTTACTGGAATAACCTTAATCTGGGATTTTTGAGATTTGGGTAAAATCACTTCCAGTACGCCATTCGTATATGAAGATTTGGAATTTTCTGAGTCTACGGACTCAGGCAATTTCACTGACCTTTTTACTGGGAAACCAACCCTTTCTTTCAATAGTTGAGCAGGTTCAGGCTTCCCATCATTTCGAGTGTTATTTACAACTTCCATTTTCAGATGATCTTTTTCCAGCTGAATATGAATATCGGATGGGTCCACACCAGGTAAATCAGCCTTGATTATAAAATTTTCTCCATCATCGAAAATATCAATAGGAAGCAAAATGCGATTATAGGCATTTGATGAGCTTCTATATTGTGGCCTTAAAAAAGAGGTCATTGCAGAATCAAAAAGTGAATCTACTGTATTTTTCTGGATCGGATTAATTAACTGTAGCATCTGTACTCCTTTGAACATAAAACTTAATACATGTCAATAATAAGAGTTGATACGATCCGTGTCAAGTTTAGGCAATAATTCTTCAATTTAGGTATATCTGGGAAATCTTGGTATGATCGGTATTCAAATCAAATGTCTAATGAATTTAATAAAGGGACTGGAAATTGGGGACTCTTAAATTACACACAGCTATAGCTAATTACGGGCATACAACCACTTTAAAAGACGGTACGTTCACTTCAGATGCATTTGAAATGAGCCATACTGAAATATCTCCCGTGCCAATGATCTTTAGGAGAATGGTACGAAATCTAGAATTTGATATGGCGGAAATGGCTCTTGCGACTTACATTTGTTCAAAACACTATAAAAAAGGCTTCACAGCACTTCCTGTATTCCTAACGAGAGCTTTTTACCATGGTGGGATAATCTGTAATGCGAACTCAGGAATTAGTAGGCCCAGTGATCTAAATGGCAAAAAAATAGGTACAAGAAGCTATACCTTAACTCCTGGAATATGGTCAAAAGCAATCTTGCAAACCGAACACAATGTGGATTTAGATTCAATCACATGGGTTCTCTCTGGTGATGAACACGTAGCTGAATACCAAACGCCTCCTGGGGTGGTTTCTTCTAAGAACAATGATCTTGGGGAAATGCTGCTCTCAGGTGAAGTGGATGCCGTTATCGGTGCCGGCCCCATCGAATCACCAGATGCAGTGCCTCTGTTTAAAAACCCTGACGATCTAGATGCCAATTGGCATAAAAAAACCAATATTTACCCTATTAGCCATCTGTTGGTAGTGAAAGATGAGGTACTGATAGAAAAACCATCGTTAGAAAGCGAAATATACGAGTTATTCAAAACTGCGAAAGACTCGTACGTAAATTCGCTACCTGATTTAGAGCAGCCTAATGATAACGACATGCAAACTAAACATTTCAGTCAGATAGTAGGCGGGGATCCACTCCCATATGACCTAAATGACGCTTACCCAACAATAGATACTTTCATAAAATTTAATGTCGATCAAAAAATTATTCCTGAATACGTAGACCCGGAAAGCTTGTTCAGTATGCCAAAATAGTGAGCAATTAGGATTTTGTTTAGTCACATAACGTCGTATAATTAATGCAGATATTCAATATGGGCCTATACAGGTGTAACCACTTAGGTGGAATTGCCGTTGTAATGGGTACCAGTAGCCTTTATTATTTGAAGGACATGCGAATGCTAGTCCAAGAATATGGAATCTTAATGAGGTAGATGACATGAAGCAGTTAATGCTTGTATTTGCTATTTCCATCCTTTCAATTGCAATACTTGCCTGTGGCCCTGCTGTCGGGCGAGCCGTAGGTGACGCGCAGGTTGACGTAGATGCGACCTTAGCTGAGATGGGAGAACCTACTACAGAAGCTGAGAAAGAGCTCTATGCGATGATCAAAGAAATTGATCGATTGCACAAGGAGGAACGCGAAGACCTTCTTACCGCACTTTCAGAGTCAGGCAATATTGTCGATAACCTGGTAGGAGTTATAGACTCGCTGG
Source organism: Chloroflexota bacterium (assembly GCA_002728195.1). GTDB lineage: Bacteria > Chloroflexota > Dehalococcoidia > Lucifugimonadales > UBA826 > UBA11996. Next base: position 4,083 of record PBWI01000103.1, on the reverse strand, counting down.
GTAACGAGTTGGATGAAGAAACTTTAGTTAAAATAGGTTCCGTTATCGCAACTGGACAGGACGTAGATGCGTTTTTCCAAGGAGTAAGAGAACAAGCCTACCAGAACAAGGCCAAAGAAAAAGAGATCAATGACCTTCTTAAAAATGAGGAACGCGCCACCTGGGATCGTATCAAATTCCTGAATGAACAACTGGATAAAGCAAACGCTGAAAAAGCTGAAATCAAGAAGGATCTTGATAAGGCTCATGTTAATTTAGATATAGCTGATAAAGACGAAGACAAATGGATATCAGCCAACCTTGACAAAGAAAATGACATTCAAGTGCTAGAAGCAAGAATGGAAAGAGCCTCTGGAAAATTTGAAGTTGTTACAGCAATGTTAGACCAAGTTCTTGGAGACGAGGACGAGGATATAGATCATGCACCTACAGCATTTGAAAAGAGCACCGAGGAAGCTGGTCGGTACCAGGCAGCCGCTATATTCCATGAATGTTTAGTGGAATGGGGCGTTGAAGTTAAAGAAACAACCAGAGAGGAAATGAAACATTGTCGACAAGGTGTAATAGACGAAATGGATTCTCTAGGCACTGAGACTGTTGAAATTGTTAACGGTGAAGTAGTAGCAAAGCCTAACTACGTAGCTATGCTTGATCTTGATGACGTTAAAGATGTCGTAGATACATTTATGCACTGTGCTTACACAGAGAAAGCTGAAAGAGTAATAGGCCCGGCCGCTGAAAAGTGCAGGATGGAAGCTAAAGATATACCCCATGATGCAGCTGGCCACGGCTCCACATTTACGGATCATTTTGCGGACAAAATTGCAGGTGATAGCGCCGATGCAAGAAGAACTCGTAAATTCATTGACGTCAAAGCTGATGCCATCGGGGATCAGGAGTTCAGAGAAAAACTAGACAAAGTAATGTACCAACCTGGTAGGTCCAAGGACGAAGTAAGAGATGCTTTTAGGGGCCTTCTAAATGAAGCAAAAGAAGACTTGGATTGCGACCCACAAGGTTTGAGTGCTAAGCCATGTAACGATTTTGAATTTAACCACCGTCAAGATTATGATGACGATCGCCCAATGCCTGTGGCACATAGATTTCAAGGCCACATGGAAAATCGCGATAACGGAGGATTTAGGACCTCTGGAATGGGCGGCGGCCAAGCATACGATCAGCCTGGAAGTGGGCACCACAAGGGAATCAATACCGATATCACGAAGGAACAATTCGATAAATTCTTCACAGGTGGACACGATGAAGATATGCGTGGACACGTTACCGAAAGAGTTGCTCAGTGCGAATCTGCCGGAAACACCAAGGTCGAATGTCTTAACGATGTTAGAGATGATATGCGAAATGAGCGTGAAGGCCATCGTAACTTCAACGAAGACGAGTTTCATAAGCAAAGAAACGCAATGGCCCAGCACCATAACCAGAATTTCCAAAATTTCCAAGGTGGGGGACAACAAGGAATGCCAAACCGACCTGGAATGGGCAACATGACTGATGCTCCTCAAAATCACTTTGGAGGTTTTGGTGACGGAGCAGGTAAGAGAGGCCATCATAAGATGATGGAATGTATGGGCAATGTAGCCGGAACTCAAGGTGCTCAATTCAACAGCGCTGGTGACTACGCTGGAGGACCTTCCTTTGGGGATGCAGCAGATAGCTGTATGGCAGATGTCTCCAATATGATGCAAGGATCTTTTGGTAACCGTGATATGGGCCAGCATGCTGGCATGGTGGGAACCCATGGTTCAAACGCAATGCACGGATTCAACGGAATGCCAGGTACGACTGGAGGTTCACAGCAATAGACGAGCCAGGTTAACCGAGAACAAAAAACCGACGGGAGATAAACTCCCGCCGGTTTTTTTTATTAATGAGATAATTTAAGTATTAACACGTGGGTGAAAATCCCGTTGTGGGGAAGTTAAATACCACTTACTATCGTATAGAAGAACAAATTTATATATTCACTTAAGGACAAAAGAGGACAACCATGAAGCAGCTATTCATGCTTTTTTCTATCTCAATCCTATCCATTTCTGTATTGGCGTGCGGCCCTGCCGTCGGTAGAGCCATAGGAGATGCCGAAGTTGATGTCGATGCGACACTTGCTAACCTTGAACCTGAAACAGAGGCAGAACAAGAACTATACGACATGCTTAAGGAAATCGACCGTTTACATAAAGAAGAACGAGCTGAACTGTTAGAAGCTTTGAATAGCTCTAGTAAAGTAATCGATGAACTAATTGTTTTACTGGGAGATGACATAGAACTTGGTCCTACTACAGTCTCTGCAGAGACCTTGACTGATGGTGGACAGAATGACTCTGACCTTTCAGAACTCATTAGCCGAGCCAAATCAGCCAGGGATCGTGAAGCGGAGATTCTGGTGGCACTCGAAAATGCTGAAAAGGTGCCTTGGGACAGAGTGAAGTTCCTTAATGAGCAACTTGATGCTGCAAATGTTGAGCTAGGAGCATTAAATGATGATCTTGTGAAAGCAGCTAAGGAATTAGATCACGCAGATCAAATCGAAACAAAGCTGGTAGATGGATTAAAAAGCCAAGATAGTGAATACGTTGCGCTAGCAAAACGTGCGGAGGAAGCCTCAGAGAAAATAGAAGTTATCGGACACATTTTGAAGGTAACTTTTGAGGATGACGAAGAGGAATCAACCGCAGAGAAACTTTTAAGAGAGTCGGGCAGAGAAAGAATGTCAGAATTAGTTCAAGAATGCATCGAGGAATCGGATTCTGAGAATACCAGGGTAGCTCGGGAGGCCTGTGCAGAAGAGGCAATTGCGTATCAGCAGGAAATCAGACACGCAGACCTTAAAGATGTGGATGAAATAGATAATGCAGCCATGCTGTCTGGTCCCGACACTGAGGACGCCGTTTATGGGGTTTTGGAGTGTCTCGAAGAAATGGAAGACATGGTGTTTACAATGGATATGGTGGAAGACCCCGAAACCGGTGAATTCATTGGTAGAGCTGAGCTTTACAGTCGAAATTGTTATCGAAACGTAAACGAAGACATCGTTAATAATGATGCCGATGGATTAACCAACGAAAGGGCATCAATCAGTAGTAGTGATAATGCCGCGACATCCCTAAAGAGAAAGCTTGATTCTGATGATATGGCCACAAGAAAAATCAGAAAGGAAATCAGAGAAGACCTTGACGAAATAAGTGACAAAAAGTTTAAGTCTAGTGTCGAAGATCTGCTTTACGATAAATCCTTGACCGGCAAAGGGGTGGAGGACCTTATGGAGAGCATGCTTGATCTAGCACAAGATGATCTGGAATGCGATCCTAAAGGTATAAAAGGTGAGCCCTGCGATTTCACTGACGAATATTATGATCATGACTTAGATGACAATGCTGCTAACACAGCCATGAGATTACATGAAGAAATTTGTGAGCTGGAAGGGATGAAAGAAAATTGCTGGGAAGACCTTGAGCAACCAATCCTGACGATAGTTGAACAAACAGCTGACGAATTGTATTCAGATGCTGTGAGCTTAGAAAGCAGCGATGATGAATTATATGGAAAGCTTGATAATATATTTGGAGAAATTGCACAGGCAGTAGAAGCCGATCCCAATTTGGATGGGCACTTCAACGACATTGACGACAATGATCTTGACGACGTTATTAGAAATGCTGCAGCAGGCCTTATTGGTGGTCTTACAGACGGTGATAACTGGGGAATGGCGGAAGATGTCGGAGGTGAATTTCAATCGTGTATCGACTCCCTAATTGAGGAAGAAGACATGGAAATTGGTGATGCCGCGGCAGAATGTTTGGAGTACTCGTCTAGTGCTTTTTCCGCTGAGTTTGGGCTAGGCAATAAAAACAACTAAGCAATTGTAACATTAATCCATTGGATTCAAACCGCCGGCAGCAATCACATAGGCCGGCGGTTTTTTTATTTCCGGCCACATTGGCTTGATTACTTCCTTTTAGTAAAAAGCAATAAATTCTGTAAGAAATTTTCTTGGAGATCTAAATGGATATAGTTAGCCTTGCCGACCTCAAACAAGCGGCGAAACTAAAAGTTCCGTCCGAT
>PBWI01000110.1 GCA_002728195.1 Chloroflexota bacterium | reverse complement strand
GCTTTACGATCCGAAAACCTTCTTCACACACGCGGCGTTGCTGCGTCAGAGTTTCCTCCATTGCGCAATATTCCCCACTGCTGCCTCCCGTAGGAGTGGGGGCCGTGTCTCAGTCCCCCTCTGACCGATCGTGCTCTCACACCGGTTACTCGTCTTCGGCTTGGTAGGCCATTACCCCACCAACTACCTGATAAGCCGCAAGCTCCTCCCAAAGCGGCCGGAGCCTTTCTTCCAATCCAGCGTGCTGAAAAGGAAGGTACGGGGTATTAGGCCAGATTTCTCTGGATTATCCCCCTCTTCGGGGCAGATTACTTACGTGTTACTCAGCCGTCCGCCACTAGATATGTGCTCTCCGAAGAAAGCGATCTCGTTCGACTTGCATGCATTAGGCGCACCGCCAGCGTTCGTCCTGAGCCAGGATCAAACTCTAAATATTACGGTTTCCTTCTACTATCCAGTTGTTAAGGTGCTTGGGATTCAACCCAAAAAGTGCGTTCAAAAACACAACAGACGTATATGTTAATCCTACTAGATATTACCGTCAAGTAAATTAACAACTACAAAATAGACTTTCCCTCTTCGATTTCAGCCAGTATTTGTCTCACGTAAGCAACGCTTTTTGCATCCTTGGTGAGGTGATCTCCCGTATTTGTGCCTTCCAAAGCAAAATAACCGTCATACCCTGCATCTAACATAGCATTAATAGCAAACCTGTAATCTATGTCTCCATCAGGTAATGCAGTCCTTATAAAGTAAGCCCTGTCTATCTCTGGAACGTGAACCCTCTGCAGCGTTTTGCAATGCCAATATTTTGAATGAGGAGCCAATTCCACTATGGCCTCTTCACTGGATTGTTCAGGTTCATCATAATGCCACAATATGTTCCCCAAATCTGGGTTAGCAAAGACATGGTCACTATTTGTCATCTCAAGCAATTTCAATGTAGAGGTACTTGTATCCGCTATGGAGTGTTGATGAACCTCTACTGTGACATTTAAACCAGCATCTCCAGCCCTGGTACCAGCCTCATTCAAAATGGAGGCGGTCCTTTCAAAGTCCTGGTACGAAGCAAGTTGACTAGAGCCTTGTTGTATCGGTTTCCCCGGTAAATTATCCCCCAAAGTTTTATTCCTAGAAGGTCCAGACAAGGCGCTATTTACTATATTAATTCCCAACCAACCTGCGATATCAATCGATTTGAAAAGCCGGTCCCTATTTTGTTCCCCCACGACAGGGGTACACAAAACTCCGCCTGCCCTAATGGCTACGCAAGGCGCACCTGCATCCTCCAACTGTTTTTGTAACTCTGACACAGATGATTTAGTGGCGTCATGGCCACCAAAAACCTCAAACCCGAGCTCAATGCCGTCAAACCCTATCTCACTAATCTTTTTAAGAAAGGTCGTCAATGCTGGCTCATGAGGTAGTCCCCAACCGCCTGGTCCATAGAATCCAGCTGTATACGGATATACCGTCGTACGCCTAAATGCATATGCTATTTTCATGTCACTCCTCCACTTAATTGATCAAGCTGCACTTAATTCAAAAGATTCTTGAGCAAGGTCGACAATATACTCGCTTATCGTTATGGAGGAGGTTGCCCCAGGTGAAGGCGCACTTAAAACATGGATTGCATTGGAGGACGCCTCAATTGCGAAATCTTGCAACAACCCCCCTTTGGAATCTATGACTTGAGCTCGAACTCCCGCCCCTGGATCTCCTAAATCATCTCCAGTTATTTCAGGCATCAATTTCTGCAAAGATTTCACAAAAACGCCCTTCACGAGAGACCTGTATTGCTCACTTACACCCACCTTCCAATATTTGGCCGACATCTTCCAAAATCCACCATAAGAAAATGTTCCAATGGTGTCTCTTAAATTAATGTCCGTTTTTTTATATCCCTCTCTTGCAAAGGCTAGTACTGCATTTGGACCGGCCTCAACACTGCCATTGACCCTACGGGTAAAATGAACCCCAAGAAAAGGCATACTCGGGTCTGGGACTGGGTAAATTAGCCCTTTAACCATATGTTCTTTTTCAGGAATTATGGAAAAATACTCTCCCCTAAACGGAACTATTTTCACTCCAATATCAACTCCCATCATCTTTGCTACAGTATCCGCATGCAGTCCAGCGCAATTCAATACGTATTTGGCAACAATAGTTCCTGTCGTAGTGTTGATATAAACCAATCCATCTCTGTTATCAATAGAAACAACTTCCACATCGGTAAGTAAATCCCCACCATTTTCACGCATGTTCGTAGCATAAGCTTGGGAAACTTCAAAATAATCAATAATTCCAGTATTAGGTGAAAAGATGGCTTTCACTCCAGCAGAATAAGGCTCAATTTCTTTAATCTCCTCCTGATCGACCATCCTCAATCCCTCTGCCCCATTTTCTGTTCCACGTTTAAAAAGTTCTTCAAGTTGAGGGACTTCCGACTCGTCAGTTGCAACTATCAGTTTTCCGCACATGTCATAGGTAATTCCATGTTCGTCGCAGAAATTTCTTAATAACTTTCCTCCAGTAGAACAGAAATTAGCTTTCTGGCTCCCCGGAGCGTAATAAATTCCAGCGTGAATCACTCCACTGTTATGACCTGTTTGGTGTTGAGCAACCTCTTTCTCCTTTTCTAAGACCGCAACCTTTAAATTTGGAAAATCCCGGGTCAACTTCATTGAAGTTGCCAGCCCGATTATTCCTCCACCTATTACAACAACGTCATATTTTCTATCGATCATATTAATTTACTCACTTGTTTAATGATCTTTACACTAAAAGTAGCCCAGGTGGGGTGGATTTTAGCATGTCGGACTTCAATGATGTAACGCAACAAATATGAGCGTAAAATATCAGGCACATTATTGCCATGAAACTAATCAACTAGGAGCTTTTTGTGTCTAAGCCAAACCTGACAGACGTGATAGCTGCAAAAAATAGAATAGAAAATTACATCACTCGAACCCCACTACATCGCCATCTAGCCCTGGAAAAAATAGTGGGAACAGAAGTACATGTTAAACATGAAAACCACCAAAAATTGGGAGCCTTTAAAATCAGGGGCGGCATTAATCTTTTGGCCCAAATGTCCACTAAAGACCTAGAAAAAGGTGTTTCAACGGCTTCAAGTGGTAATCATGGTCAATCAATAGCTTATGCTGCATCTTTGTTCGGCGCTAAGGCATATATAGCAGTGCCTGAAATAGCTAATCCGGGCAAAGTGCAATCCATGCGCAATCTTGGAGCTGAGGTAATTCACTATGGAGAACATTTTGGCATAGCAGATCAGTACATGAGAGATCTTTCAAACGAGAAAGGTTACAAATATATAAATGCCGTCGAAGAATCACAGCTGTATGCTGGAGTGGGTACATATGCACTTGAAATAATGGAAGATTTACCCGATGTGGATGTGATTATTGTCCCAGTTGGGGGAGGCAGCGGAGCCTGCGGCACATGCATAACTGCAAAATCCATTAACCCAAACATAGAAGTTATAGGTGTACAGGGTGAGAGAGCTCCTGCAGCCTACAATTCATGGAAATCTGGTACTTTGCAACAAGCTGAAATGTCGAGCATAGCTGAAGGCTTGGCAACGAACAAAGGTTATGAACCAGCGCAAAGCATATTAAGAGAAATGCTGGATGACTTTATCCTAGTGTCTGATGAAGAGATGGAAGACGCTGTCGTGATGTACTTAGAACACACCAGGAATCTGATGGAGCACGCAGGAGCAGCAAGCTTAGCTGCGGCGATCAAAATCAAGGAAAGACTAAAAAACAAAAAGGTGGCCTTGATAGCAAGTGGTGGCAACCTTTCCATGGAACATTTATTGCGGGCCTTGGAAAGATACAAGGATTAAATATGAAAGATAAAACCAATGCTGCCATTAATTTCTTTCCTGAATTCGAAACACTTTACAGCATAATTGCCAATGAAATTGTCAATCTTTCAGACGAACAATTGGACTACACTTCAGACAATTGGGAATGGGCAGGCTGGAGCATTCGCAATCAGATCAGCCATATGGCCTCATTAATACCAAGATGGTTAGTTTTAAGATGGGGATCAACTATTTTCCCATTAGAAAACCACGGAATCACAAACATTAAAGAGCTCACGCAGTCAAAATCAGACAGACGCCTTGACGATGACATATATTGGGAAATTGATGACTTAACCCGTTTGTTAAAACAGTTCATCACTTTAGCTATCACTGTGCTCAAAGATAATTCTCTGGAGTTTATGGCATCAAAAAAAATTGATAGAGATGCTACTCCTCAATGGGAAATGATGGCTAAAGCTCATCCCCATGGAGTAACCTCAGAAGGAACCCCCGCCAAAGGTTCAATGACACTTGAAGCGACGATGCGCCACATTTATTTTGAAGAGATCACACACTTATATAACATTCAACGTCTAAAAAAGGCTCAAGGTTTGCGAAGCAATTCTGTTATACCTAAGGTAGGGTATTGGACTCTAGAAGATTGGGACAGAAGCGAGCCTTAAATTAATCTATTCAACCGATTCTTGAGTCTCTCTTGCACCTCTTTAAGCCTCTCTTTAACTGGAGAAGCAGACCCGGTATGGTCCATCCTAGCAGATGTGTAAATTAGGTCCGTACCATTCAAAAAATCGTTGAGAGATATGTTTTCCATTCCGATTGACCCATCAGGATCTGGAATCTTGGTCGTAGCGTTATGCCAGTTACCTAAAGGAAAAGCCACACCGGTAGTTGAATAACCGTTAACCGCGAAAGCAGTCGCCTCACAGGAACCTGCCGCCATTAGCTGTCTTTGGCATTTAAAATTCTGATCTTGAGACATCAAAGTATTTTTTGCGAGTGCCAAAATCTGTTCCGCCCCAGCGTCAAATGTATATGAAGCATCCCCGGTGCGTATCACAGGCCCCATTCCCTGCTCCACTCCTGGAATCACAGAGCTAGTCTCTACTGACACCACGATACAATTTGTTGGAATTGTTTGTTCAGTAGAAATCAAGCCAGCTCCCACCAGACCGACCTCTTCAGCCCTAGTGAAAATCCCGAAAATATCTGTCTTGACAGGCTCGTTATTTAGCTCAATTAAGCCAGCCATTATTGAAGCACAGCCAGCAAGATCATCTAGGGCTCGCATTTCTATTCTGTCACCCTCGAGACTAAAATCTTGCAAGTTAAATGTTAGGGGTGTCCCTACATCCAATCTTTTTTCCGAAACTACCTTTACCTCGCCTTCATCACCTCCATCCCAAGGTTCAATAATGCAGGGATACCTATTATTATCTTGATCAAACGAAATACAATCAGCACCTTTATTTGCTGCTGCCTTTGGCACTCCACCTAACGATTTCCCAACATAAAAACCATCTTCAATCCGAACAATTTC
>PBWI01000102.1 GCA_002728195.1 Chloroflexota bacterium | reverse complement strand
TCCCGGTTGTATCAAACTCAAAATTAGAACAGGGAGCATTGCCAGGTAAAGGCATACTCGCAACAACAAATTAAACTGGAGATAAAGATGTCTGTTTATTCAATAAGTAGCATAGAAGTAAAAAACTGGGAAATATATGAAGAATATATGAAAAAAGTTCCGGCCATTATAGAAAAATATGGTGGCAGATACCTGGTACGAGGAGGGGAAATTCTAGCTGATGACACTAGTTGGCATCCAAAAAGGGTAGTCATATTAGAATTCCCTACCACAGAGCATATGGATAGCTTCAGAAACTCAGAGGAATACAAACCAGTCGCTGAATTGAGGCATAAGGCCGCTGAGACCGAAGGATTCGTGGTTTTGGGTCACGACTCTTAATCCAATTGAGGAATTTCTACTTGTATATCTTCACCAATATCACTGAAATTCACCAAGAGTTCCACATCAGTTCTACCCACACCGGATAAACCCTCCATACCAAACACTTCCGAAAGAAACAGTCCACCATTATTTAGAGAAAATGCAGAAGTAACTTTGGAAATTTGGTAGTCATCCAAATCTACCTCCAATTGAACCTCCCAAGTCTCAGGGGAAAATCTCAAAGCCTCCTCTTGAGTAGCGATTAATTCAAATAATGGAGTAACAGAACCAATAGAACCATCATCATCAAACAGAAAAATTATTTTTTCTTCCGTCGTTAAAATATTACTTTCACCCAGATCTGTTCTTAGAAAAGACTCTCCTATGGCCGCCCAAAAATCGTTTGAGATATGACCAATTCCCAAATTTTCACTATCTCTCCATTTTTCTGCCGGAGATTCTCTGGTGTATATATTATTTCCCAACTTTGCAGATTCAACATAAAGGCCTATTCCAAGCAAATTAGCTTCAAATATGGATACGGCTTTAGTGGATGTTACACTCCCGAGTCCAGATATGGGAACACCAACAAAAATGCCTCCAGCATCTACTCGAGCCACACCTTCTAAGGAATATTTAAAGGAGTTTACTCCAACAATTGAATTAAATACTTCTTCCTGAAAGGTTTTATCTTCAACTTTTATTTCACTATCAGTCTGGAATATTGGCACTTTAGTCGGCTTTGTAATTGGAACCTGTGTGGCCGTAGGAACTGGAACAACTGTAGGTATTTCAATATCATTCATCACAAGTTCTGGAACTACAGTAAAAACCACCTCTGGGGTGGAGTTACCATCATACGAGACATCTTGGACTTCATTTTTTCCGACCAGAAAACATCCTGAAATAACAAGCACTAATATCAAAAGACCAGGAAAATATTTAAAGCTCATAATAGGTAAAACTTCAGCACTCCGACTATCCCACCGCCTCTGGGTTTAGACAAGCTGGCATTGCTTCCCCTTTAAGATGCTTTATGACATTATCCGCTGCCATTAAACCCATTCTTCGAAGGGTAGCGGCACTAGCGCTAGCAATATGGGGTGTGACTATAACATTCTCCATATGGACCAAAGGATCATCTGGCAATATTGGTTCTGGTGAAGTTACGTCCAAAGCTGCTCCTGCTATTTCCCCCGCCATTAGAGCTTCCCTCAATGCATCTGGATCCACTGTGCCGCCTCTTGATGTATTTATTAAAAATGCATCCTTGCTCATCTTTTTAATCTCTTTTGATCCAATAAATCCTTGGGTCTCAGGCCCAAGCGGTACATGAACGGAAATATAATCAGAGGAAGACAAAAGTTCATCCAAATCCGGTACCCATCGTAATCCATACTTTTTTTCGGCGTCAGGTTTTCGTGTTCTTGAGTGATATAGGATATCCATATCGAATCCTTTTGCACGTTTGGCCACTGCAGTACCTATCAAACCAAGGCCAATCAATCCTAAAGTTTTACCATATACATCTGTCCCCAAATATGGAGTTTGATCAAAAATTTTCCATTCGCCTCCGATTACTTTTCGATTAGAACGGGTCACCTGGCGTGCTAGAGAAAGTATCAACCCAAAGGTAAAATCAGCACATGACTCATGTAAAATTCCGGGGGTGTTGCCAATAAGAACACCGTTCCTAGTAGCGGAATCTAGATCAATATTGTCAATTCCTATAGCCCTCGTACCAATAACCTTTAATCTTTCAGCAGCCGAAAATACTTCATCATCCATGATGTCATTAGATTCGATCATCATACCGTCACATTCCTGAGCTTTTTGTATCACGAGATCTTTTGGGGGGGGAGTAGGTTCTTCCCAAACCTCTACATCAAAATTTTCCTTCAGTCTGGCAATTGCATCAGGCACAATGATTCTAGTAACAAACACTTTTTTATCAATCATCTATAAATCTCCTATACGTAACACACACTCGGGCGAAAAAGTATACACCTCTCACTTGAATACTAGACAGTAAATATAATTTATGACTTGCGCTGTCGGTATCCGTACAGCAAAATCTTATTAATGCGCGAGCAATTTCGCATTAAACAAAAAAGACTAATTGTTAATGAGAGAATGTTCACAAACTAATATCCGATATAGATGGGTGATGCTGGCAGGGGTTTGGTTAGCCTACTTCTCATTTGGAGTTGTACAAGGCGGTATCCCTCCTTTAATAGGTCCAGTTAGTGAGGACCTTGGGCTAAATCGCTCCACAATGGGTACCGTTCTGGGTGCTTGGCCGTTAATTTATATTTTGACGGCAATACCGGCTGGTGCTTTATTAGATAGGTTTAGTCTCAAATTCACAATTATGGCCGGAATATTGTTTATTGGCCTATCGGGATTACTAAGGGCTGTAGCAGTCGATTATAAAACCATACTTTTTGCTGTGATGGTGTTTGGGATAGGGGGACCATTCATTTCCATTGGTGCCCCAAAATTAATCAGTACATGGTTTTCTGAATCTGATCGAGGCCGCGCGATGGGAATTTATCTGACTGCCCCCGCTATAGGCAGGATACTGGTCCTATCCGCTACCAATAGTTTACTAATGCCATTGTTTAACAATAGTTGGCGGTTAGCTCTACTGACCCTGTCCGGAGTTGCCTTCGCTACTTCAGTGATATGGATTCTGATCGCTAGAGATCTAAAAACAAGCACCTCTGAAGCAGCCGAAAAGAAAGACCTTTTGTCGAGTATGAAAACATTTCCTGACCTAGTACGAATCAGAGAGGTGAGATTGATTCTCATAATCGTACTGGGAATGTTTTTATTCAATCACGCCACCAATAACTGGCTGCCTGAAATTTTAATTGAAAAAGACATGGGTTCATCAAAGGCAGGTTTACTAGCCGCTATTCCAGTTGCTACCGGTGCCATCGGATCAGTAATTATCCCCCAGATAGCAAAGCCGCAGTCACACAGGGCAATTATGTTTTCCTTATTCTCAGTCGCAGCAGCATGTACGATTTGCTTAATTTATTTTGAGAATTCCCTACTTGTGGGAACATTAATACTACTCGGAATTTCCTCTAGGGGAGTCATGCCAATAATAATGCTTACCTTGATATCTTTGGTGGGCAGCAAAAAAACAGGTGCTGCAGGCGGACTGTATTTTACCGCCGGAGAAGTAGGAGGGGTAATGGGTCCTATACTATTGGGGGTATCCGCAGATCTGTTTAGTGGATTTACACCGGGGCTAATCTTTCTGTCTGGCTTATGTGTCGTACTTTCCTTGGGATCTACTATTATTAACACGAAAAAAACAACCCTAAGCTGATCAATCCTCAAACAGTAGCGAATTGATGAAAGAATATTCAGGCACCCCGTTTGTTCGATATTTTGTATCACCATACTGATCAAAAACTATGAAGGTTGGTACTAAATTTGCCTCGTATTCTGCATACAAAAGTTTCCCAACTTCGGTTTGAACATCCGATCTTACAAAGGTCAATTTTTGACCTAATCGTTTTTCTAACCTGTCAACGGCAGGTTTCATATATAAACAACCAATTCAAAGATCAGAATATAAATACAACACCACCGGATTTCCAGAATTCTGTATCAAATTCCAATCCTCAATAGTACTCAATTCGTCGGAAGATGTTGTGAGTGGGCTGCGTAATAAGGCTAGTGCAACCAGAAGGATTAAGGCAGAAATTAAAGCAGCCTTTAAAGAAAAGGTACGGTAGACCAAGAAAAAGGCCCCCGTCAATACAAAAAAAGAAACCAATATGTAGGAATATTGATTTAAATAGCCAAACATGTAAATTTCAATAAAAAAATGGGTCGCCTTGGGCGACCCATTCATTTGGCTTTTTCAAATTCACCCAATTAGGCGGCGGCCATGTCATGCCCACAGCACATTGGTGATTTAATCTTTCCACAACCATTAGTGCACTCTGCCACTCCAACCGTTGTTCCGTCATCCTTTTCAATATTTACATGATTTAGTTCTGTCCCACACTTACCACATGTAATCGGATGGACTTCCATACCGCAATCGCCACAACTATATTTCGCCATTATGTTCTCCTCATTTCAATCCAACTTCATTTATTTAACCATTCCATCTGACCAACTCAGATGCTAAAAAGTCTATCTCTCACTAAAAACACTGTCAATAAATCATAGGTAAAATCGACCTATTGAATAGATCAAGGGAACAAAGTATAGTGTCGTTCCTACGTAAAACCACTACATGGCAGTTAAATTCAAACATGACAGCAATCGCTATGTTTGATTCTTTAAGGAGATTTAAATGGCAGAGAAACCGTTGCGAGTAAGTTATGGTGAATATACATACGAAAATGTGCCTGGCTGGGCTCCTTTACCAGATGGCTGGGAATGGAATCATGTAGTAGGAGTATGTGTTGATGGTCAGGATCGCATCTTTGCATATAATAGAAGCGACCATCCCATGATCGTCCTTGATAAAGGTGGAAATATCCTGACCACATGGGGTGAGGATTCTTTCTCGTCAGCACATCACGTACAAGTCGGACCGGCCGATTCTATATGGACCACAGACATAGGGGACCATACTGTGCGCAAATGGACGGCAGAAGGTGAGCAACTCATGATGCTCGGCACTCCAAACGAACCTGCCCCAGAACAAAGCGGTGAACCATTTAATAAGCCCACTGACATAGCTTTCGGGCTTGATGGATCTATTTATATTGCGGATGGATACGGAAATTCACGGGTCCACCACTATACGCCTGAAGGCAAGCTAATTGGATCTTGGGGAGAAAGAGGCACTGGCCCAGGTCAATTTATGATCCCTCATGGTGTAGAAGTAGATCCTTCCGGACTTGTCTACGTGGCGGACCGTGAAAATAGTCGAATTCAGATTTTTACATCCACAGGACAATATGTTTCAGAATGGCGAGGAGTACACAGGCCCAATGAAATTCTTCATGGCAGCGATGGAGCCATGTATGTTACTGAGCTTGGAATGAGACAAGGAACGGGCCCTGATGCTGATGAAGTGACTGTCGTCACCCCTCATTCTGGAGTAAAAATTATGACTAAAAACGGCCAATGGCTAGGCGGGTGGGGAGCTGACACTCATACTTCAGGCGATATCGTGGCTGCCCATGCTGTGGGAATAGATTCAGAAGGAAGCCTGTACGTTGGTGAAACTTTGGATGGTGCCAGACTCCAAAAATTTGTTAGAGTTTAGACTAATTAGCCCTTCGGCTTTGGGAATCTTCTTCTCTTGCCGGAGGGTTAGCTAGAATGAAGCACAAGAATGATAAAAACAGAAAACCCAATATTATTTTAAAGGCCAAGTCATAGCTACCACGGCTATCATAAACAGCACCGGCCAACAATGGACCTACAATCCCAGGAATAACAACTCCTTGCCTAATTAAGCCATTTAAAGTCCCGAAGTTCTTCATTCCAAAAAGTTCTGTTACAGCCAACGGGCCAAGGGCACCTATCCCTCCCATACCAAGTCCAAAAACAGACAATGAAACAAATATCAAAATAAAACTATCTGAAGATAGGAATATGAATGCGGCTACACCTATGACCTGAATGCCAACAACCATTGCATATGCCCATCTAGCAGTAGTATTCTCACTGATTCTACCAAACACAACCTTGGAAGTTATCCCAAAAAATGCCAAAACCGACAGACACAAACCAATTTTATCAGCGGAAAGATTAATATCTTGTAAATACGGCGCCAATTGAGTAACTAAAGTAGTCCTGACGAACTGCTGCAACGTCATGCCAACGGCAATGAACCAGAAAGCCCTGGTTCTCAACGCAGATCTAACTGATAAGCCGTCCAAAACTTTTCTTACTGAATATTGTTTAAGACCATCAGGTGCCCACCGCTTATCCTGTTCTTCCAATACAAATTGGATACCGTCTCTCACAAAGATATAAGCAATAACCGCCAATATTCCTAGGAAAACCGCTGTGAAAAGGAAACCAGACCTCCAACCTCCAAGGACAATAACAAGGGTCAAAATTGGAATCGAAACCATCCCACCAAAATTATTTCCAGCTGTAACAAACCCCATCATTCGGCCCCGAGTTGCTGGGAACCACAACTGTACTAATCGACCAGTTGCCAATCCAGTACCGGGGGCTCCTGCAAAAACCAGTAGCGAAAAAAAATAGAATTGCCACAGTTCAGCCATTATCGACCTCAGAAGAAAGCCCAAGGCGATAACACCCAAAGAGACCGCCATTACATACCTAGATCCAAAAATGTCTATTGTGCGACCAATTAAAGGAGAAAGGAAATGAGCTAATACACCGAGCGTTAAAGCGAAATTGATCTGTGTTCTGGTCCAACCAAATTCTTCTTCTAGAGGAACTATAAAAAGGCCAAACCCATATTGCGCAAACCCTATAGACCCCCCAATTGAGAGAAATGACACAGCTACTACTATCCATCCCCTGTATATGCCGCGAGGTGAATCTATGGAAGTGCTGTTGTTTACCTTAGAAGACAAAAGAAACAGTAGATGGAAAATAAATCATCCCGAAAGGGTAACATCTAATTGTTTTAGCTTCTATCTTCGCAATCTCAAAAATTTGGGCATTGTTTCATGCATAAATTCATAAATTATTGGAATAACAAGTAACGTTAAAAAAGTCGAACTCGCTAGCCCACCAATAACCACTATTGCCAAGTCAGCGCCTATAATTCCTCCTCCTTCATCCCCAACAAATACTGCCAGAGGAATCAAAGCTGCACCCGTCGTAACAGCAGTCATTAGTATCGGTCTCAGCCTCACCAACCCACCTTCAATCAGAGATTCTCGCACTGTCATACCTTGATCTTGAAGTTGTTGAACAAATGAAATGAGAACTATTGCGTTAGTAACAACCAATCCAATTAGCAACAATAATCCCATCATAGAAGGAAGTCCCAAAGCGCTCCCTGTTACAGCCAAGCCAACCAAAGCTCCAATAGCCGCTAGTGGCAAGCTAAACAGAATAACGAATGGGTTCCTTAATGAGCCTAGGCTGCCCACCATAACTAAATATACGAGGATAATACTAATCGCCATTGCTAAGAAGATATCTCGAAACCCTTCCTCTATATCAGCAAAAATCCCTCCCGACACTATAGAAACCCCAGGATTTCGCTTTTCAATCATCAAAGCAATATCACTTATCTCCATTCCCACCTTCCGAGTATCTTCTCCCGTTATTTCCCCTCTGATAGTTGCCGATCTACGACCGTCAGTCCTTGCTATGGTAATCGGCGTCTCTTGCTGAAAAGTTTCTATTAATTCTTTAGCTGGGGCTGAACCCAAGGGACCAGCAATTATTAACTCATCTATAGAGTCCATTCCAGAATTAATCGAGCTTTGCACCGTTAGTAATACTTCTACATCTTTTCCTTCAATAGAAAAGTTCCCAATCATTTGGCCTTTCATTGGCTCACTAATCCTGCTCGCGACTTCTCTTGGCGTCAGCCCTAGCCTGGATGCTGATTCAGAATTAACCTTAATTACCATTTCTGGTCTGGTACCGGTAAGATCACTTTCCACATTTTCGACACTTGAAACATCTTTCAAAGCTTCAAGGATTTCTTGGTTGACTTTTGAGACCGCTTCTAAAGACCCCGCCGTTATCCGAAGTTCCAACCCTGCTTCTGGAGGGCCACCAGAACCTTCCGTGACTTTATATTCGCTAGTTGCCGTGGGCGATAAAGAAAATCTCAAAGCATCGGTGATACTGGCTGGAGCAGAACTATCAACATTCACAAAAATATTAGCGCTACTAGGGGAACCTGCACCCGGAAAGGATGCCAATCCTTCATCTCCTATGGTTGTCAGGTAATTCTCCACTTGTCCTATCTTTCGCAAATTTTCAAGCTCCTGCTCAGCTACAAGTACGGCAGAATTGCTTTGATCAGGGGTAGATGTTGGTGGCACAAAAATATCTATAGATATATATCTGTCTGGTCCAGTTGGAAAAAAGATAACCGGAATAAATCTAAGTAAGCCTAAACTTGCCAGACAAAGGGCGAAAGCTATCCCCACTGATGCCAATTTATGGCCCAACGCCCACTGTAAAGTTGGTTTATAGATTCTTTGGATAAGTGAAAGAGAAGAATCTCCGCCTTCGTCAGACAGATCTCCTGGCCTGAGTATGAAAGCTCCGACAACTGGTACCAATGTCACGCTTACTACCAGAGAAGAAATGAGGGCAAAGCTCACAGCAATGCAAAATGGAAAGAAAAAGGAACCTACTAACCCTTGGATAAAACCTAAAGGAGCGAAAACCACTATCGTGGTTAAAGTAGAAGCTGTTATCGGCGCAGCTACTTCTTTTGTTGCGTTAAAGGCAGCTACTTTTGGGGACTCTCCTCTTTGCATGTGACGATAAACATTCTCCAACACCACAATACTGTCATCCACTACTCGACCAACTGAAATTGCTAACCCGCCTAGAGTCATAATATTCAAGGTAAGATCCGTAAATCCCATTAGTAAAACTCCTCCCAATATACTGATGGGAATAGTTAATGCAATGACTGAGGTGGGCCTTAGCGAAAGTGTGAGACCCCTAAGAAAACCTTTACGAACATTAAGAAGAAACAGAAATACTCCCGCAACAGCGAAAATAAACCCATACATCCCTTCACTTTTCAAAGTATTCAGCTGACTTTCAATTTCAGGGCCTGCATTATAAATTTCGACCACTTCGATACCTTCAATAATCGACACATCTCGTACCTTCTGGAGTGCTGCCTTAGAGACATCCACGGTATTCGCATTGGGCTCTTTTGTGACACTTATACCCAAACTGGAGTAGCCGTTGGTCCGAGAAATTGAATTTTGGGATGAGGGCGCAAGCAGTATTTCAGCCACATCTCCCAGATTTATAACTTCGTTTTCCAGAATTATTAAAGGAATATTTTGTATTTCCTCAATCGAATCAACATAGTTAATGGTCCTGACTGAGATCATTTGGGAACCATCAAACTGGAATCCTGATGGTACAGAAAAATTGCTTTCTCGAAGTTCTTTTGCTATCCGAGATATTGAAATTTGGTCTGGTGTTTTAAGTAGAGGGTTTTCTTGTAAAGCTGCTAATTTGGTGGGATCAATTTGAACTAATAACTGAAATTCTTGTACTCCCGCAACAGATACTAGATTGACCCCTTCCACGGAATTCACTGCCGGTTCTATTTGGGCATCCACAATAGCCGACATAGCTGCAAAATCTAAAATGTCGCTGGTCAAACTCAATTGCAAAATAGGTTCACTGCCAGGGTCTATTCCGCCTACTTCAGGTCGCGTTGTTCCATCCGGCAGTTCCATTGAGACAAGACGAGATTCCAATTCTTTCTGAGCTTGCTCCATATTAGAACCGTACTCGTAGAAAAGTAGGAGAATTGAAGTCCCCTCTATTGAAGTTGACTGAATAGTTTCCAAGTTGTCCAGTCCATTCAAATGCTGTTCCAATGGATAAGTGACATCCTTAAGCACCTCTTCAGAACCAGCATTAGGATAATCTACATTGACGGTCATAAGTGGAAATTGAACTCGTGGCAAGACCTCAACTGGCAAGTTCACGAAAGTAAATAGCCCGGCAGCCAATATGAGTACGAAGGCTAATATTGTCACCGGCCCTCTTCTGAGGGCTAGACCTGTAATATATGTCACTATGATTCCTTTAAAAACGCTAGAAGCCTATTACGTAAGTATAGAATCTTCAGCACAAGCATGTTTATGTTACAAACTACACAATAGATTAACATAATGTACTTAACCCAACATTGAGGAACCAATTGTCTCAAGCTAATATATCCAGATCAAAATGGAATCCTATTAATCCATCCCATGGTTGGTGGGCTGTCGCGGTTTGTTTTGGTATCTCCACCGCCTTGATTGGTTTTAGCACGTATACATTTGCGTTATTTGGCGACGAGATGGCCAAAGAATTCGGTTGGTCCCGAACTCATATCAACGCATCTCTCTCATTTTTAGCAATCGGCCAAATATTAGGGCCTATGATAGGTCGAGTGATAGATCGTAAAGGGCCGAGAATGGTAGTGACTTTCTGTGTCCTACTAACTGCTCTCAGCTATCTGCTAAGGCCAATGATGAGTGAACTTTGGCATTGGTATGCTCTGAGTTTTTTACAATATGCGGGCTTCTCTTCTACTATGGCACCTGTAGGCAGAATAGTTGGGCTATGGTTTCCAAATGCGAGGGGCCGTGTGATGGGTATAGCTATGATGGGAAACAATTTCGGGGGAGTTGTGATGCCCGGCATGATAGGAGCTGTTATTGCATTTGGCGGTTGGCAATCTGGTTATTACATACAAGGTCTATTAACTTTTCTAATAGCCATAACTGTGTTAATTGCACTAAGGGAGCCCCAATCTGTAAATTCTGCAGTCCTACCGACAGAACCAAGTGTAAAAAATACAGAGCTGCCGGGCATGTCGATGAATGAAGCTATTCGATCAAAAAACTTATATCTACTCCTTTATATATTCTTGGTTGGCGCAACTCCTTTTGCTTCTCTCCTGCCACAACTCATTTCTCACTATGTTAACGAAGGAATAAATCCTGGCACAGCGGCAACAGCGATGAGTATCCTAGCCATAGGAGGTATGAGTGGGAAAATAGTATTTGGAGTTCTAGGTGAGCGAATTACCGCCCGATACGCCATGATGATATCCTTTTTCGGTCTTTCAGTGGCGCTCATACTCTCAATCAACCCAACTACTCCTGGCATAATCTGGGTTTGCTCTCCACTATGGGGGATCTGCATGGGAGCTTTCGGCACGTTAATAAACATGATTATTCAAGATTATTTTGGTCTCAAAAGTTTCGGCAGCATAATTGGATTCGCAGGATACGGTACCGCAATATCATTTGCAGTTGGACCTATACTGGCCGGTTTATCCTATGACAATCTTGGTAGCTACGAGCCAATGTTCTATGGAATAGTTATTGTGATGGCAATAGGAATATTTGTCTTGCAAGCAATGGGCAAACCGGAAAAGGATTTTATGTCTCCACCTAGCATCCGACCAAAAACAACGAATTAAGATCAAAACTACAGGTCACTAACGGCTATCCTCAAGACAATTTATTAAAAACTCTAAAGCCTCTTTAGTAAAAGAAATCATATTTTGTTGTCTTTGGTCTGCACCGGTCTCGATGGTAATAGCACGAGATATTGGGCCAGATATTCCTATACATGAATGCCCTGCGGCATCTCCATACCTATTTCCAGCCGGGCCCGTTGCCCCAGTCTCACTCAATCCCCAAGTAGTCTCAAGTGTTTCCTTAATCGTTTTAGCATTCAATGAAGCATATTCTTCTGTAGATGCTCTCAACCCTTCCATCTGTTCATCTTTTACTTTCAATAAACCTTTTTGCGCCACGCGGGTGTAAATGACTGACCCACCAATAAAATACTTAGAGGCACCGGGTATTGCCAGCAAATAAGCAGAAATAAGCCCTCCGGAAGAAGATTCCGCAATCCCGATAGTTTGATTGGATTCTTTTAGAAGATTTGCTGCCCTTTCAGCCAATCTCAAAATTTCCTTGTCCATATCTATCCTACTCCTTACCTAACTATGTCATTCCAAAAATAGACCTATCCCTAAATATAGCTGTAATTCACTTTAACGGTTAAGATAAACGTTATATTCATTTAATACAAAGGGAAATCGTCTTTGAATAAAGGTTGGTTCATTCTAGTCGCTGCATTTTCCTTGTCTCTAGGTCTCGTTACTGGAGGTCTGATAAAGGGAGATATAGGAATCACAGCTGTAGGGTTTGCCATCGGAATTATAATTTTTTTAGCCCAGAAATGGTTTAAATAAAAACTCTAAATTGATTATTGCCTAGCCCTTACATATTGGGGTGGCCACACAGAATCTTCACCATCCAATTCGACCTGTGCATTTAAAGCCCAATATGGATTCCTTAGTAGTTCTCTTCCCAATAAAATAGCATCAGCATCTTCATTTCGAAGAGTTTGTTCAGCTTGATAAGGATCTGTAATCAACCCCACTGCACCAGTTAATATATCAACTTCCTTCTTAATAGCAGATGAAAAAGGCACTTGATACCCAGGATATGGTTCTAAATCTTGATCTGCCGAATTCCCGCCAGAAGAACAATCGATCATGTCTACTCCTTCCTCCTTGAACCATCCCGACAGTTCTATAGAATCTTCAATCGACCATCCCTCTGTCATATATTCTGTTGCAGATATTCTAACCAACAAGGGCATAGAATCAGGAATGGCTTTTCTAACAGCGGTAACGATATCGATTGGAAACCGGCATCTATTCTTTAAAGATCCACCATATTTATCATTTCGATTATTGGAAAGTGGCGACATAAATTCACAAGCTAAATACCCATGTGCCATATGCAGCTCTAGTACCTTGAATCCAGCTTGAACAGATCTAACTGCAGAGGCAGAAAAATCGGAAACTATCGAATCGATGTCTTCTATAGACAATTCCTCAGGAACCATCCAGCCATCGTCGTATTCTAAAGACGACGGCCCAACTATATCCCAACCTCCGTTCTCCTTTGTTAAAACATCACTTCCTTCCCAAGGCCTTTTATGGGAAGCCTTCCTACCAGCGTGCGCTAGTTGAATAGAGGGTGTTGCGCCTTGAGAATCGATGAAATTTACTATTGGTTCCAATACAGATGCATGTTTGTCGGACCAAATACCTAGGTCCTGAGGCGAAATCCTTCCTTCTCGCGACACAGCTGTCGCCTCAGCCATAACTAAACCAGCTCCGCCCACAGCTCTGGTCCCTAAATGAACCATATGCCAATCAGTTGCCATACCATCTTCTCGGTTTACAGAATACTGACACATAGGGGCAACAAAAAGTCTATTTCTTATCTTTTCTCCCCTTATAGTTATAGGGGTAAACAAGTTACTCATACCTTTCTCACTTTCTATCCGGCTCTAATTAATTCAAAGTCGATTTTTCCTTGTTCAACTAAGTTTTTTATTTTCCTTTGCCTGGCAGACATTTGGCTAGAAGAAGATTTGAATTCGACAAGAATTATCCTGTCTTCCTCAAACTGAATGCCGTCAATCGGACTACCTAAAAACCTAAAGTGTTTACTATCCCAAGGGTAAGATTCCACCAGAGGTAAAAATTGTTCAGTTATCTGGCCATACCTAGTGGATTGACTTCTAATTTGAGATTTCAATTCAGATAATGAAGATCTCATCCTAAAACATATTCTTCCCAGAAGGCTCAAACAACCTAATAAAACAACTATTATCAACCATGATATCGAAAATTCCATACAGCCACCTCTTCAATTATTACGATTCTAATTATTGGAAAGACGATAGCTTTTCTTCTAATTTATTTCCAAATTCGAACCGTTGCCAACTTCTTACTTCAGGTTCAAAAATCTCTGTTTCAAAGGTATTAGGATCTCTAGAAAGTCTGTTCAAACTATTTGTAGGCCACAATAAGCTTGGATCTACATCAAGTTCTTGGCCAATGGCCTTTCTCCATTCCTTTAGTTCTTTCAATCTAATATTGGCATTTTCCCTTTCTTTATTGGACATGGCCTTTTTCCGGGTGGCCTTACTTACCGGCCTTTCCACAGGTTCCTGAGCAAGAGCATCAGTCACTATCTTCCTGATGCGTTTAGATACTCCTGGGCGTCCCCAAGCACCTATTCCTTTAATTTCTGAATAGTCAGAATATGGGTTTTTAGCTATGGCTACCAAAACTGAATCGCCAACAATCTTAAATGGTGGACGGTCTTTACCGATGGCTTCATCTTCTCTGACTGCATACAACGACTGAAGGACAGACAAGGAACTACCATCTAAATTTTTACTACCTTTGACATCCAGGAATGCAGTATCTTCGTCTTTAACATGAAATTTCACTTGTTGCAGTCTTTCACATTCCTCTCTCAACCATGAAAGCCTACCTAGACTGTCAAGTCTTTCCTCTATGACTTGCATGGCACCATACAAATACCTAACGTCATCAGCAGCATATATTCGCGCTTCCTTACTAAGTGGTCGAATAGTCCAGTCGCTCCTTTGAAGCTTCTTATCTTTAGTAACATCAGCATCGATATATTCTTTCAAAACCGAATCAAGACCTAATTTCTTGGATCCTAGTAGGGCTGCACCCAAACTAGTATCAAAAACATTGGAAAATGAAAATCCGTAGTCTCTATTCAGACTTCGAATATCATAATCACCAGCATGAAGAATTTTCGTAATATTATGATCAGCGAAGATATCACCAAGTACAGAAAGGTCGTGTATTGCTAGAGGGTCAATTAGGTATATATCTTTGCCTATACAAATTTGAATTAAACAAACAAATTCCGGGTATCTAAAAAACCCATTTCCTTCTATGTCTAAACTGACATATTGACTAGTGACTGAATCCTCGACAATTTTTTTAAGATCGTCCGAGGAAATTAGCGTTTTGGGGGTTTCTTTTATGACTTTTTGACTCATTTATGCATTTTGACTCTTGAGAGAAGTATAACCTAATAAAATTCAGGAACTAAATTTGCACAATTTTTCAACTTTATGTAACTTTCCAGTCGATAGAATAACGAAGGATCACAGACATGGTAAAAATACCTCCGTGGAGTAGGGAAGAGACTATACTCGCTCTTCATACGTACCTGAACCATGGTCGAGTACGTGAAAATAGTCCAGAGGCTCAAGAATTAAGCCAATATTTAAGATGTCTGACCGATCCTGAAACTACTCCAGACCCAGTAAAATTTCGAAATCCTGATGCTGTCGCACTTAAACTTCGAAAATTCGCCACCTTAGACCCAGAAGAACCTTCAGGGATGCAAAAAGGTAGTCGAATGGAATTGGCAGTTTGGGAAGAATTTTCTTCTAACCCTCAACTTTTATCAAAAGAAGCTAATGCCATCATTAGCAATATTGATTTTCCTAATACCCCAGATGGTGAAAATGTAATAGATTCGAAAACAAAATATATGCAAAATGCTGTTGAATCAGGAAAAGAAACTTCTTTATCTATAAGAAATAAACTTTCTCCAATATATAAATCAGCGAGAAAACATCCAATAAAAATCGCAGTAGGGTCTGCCTTCGGACTAATTTCGACCGCTGCTGCTGTCCTTCTGATTAAAAAAAAGAAATGATTTACAAAGGAGACTAACTTGAAAATCACTGACATTACAGTAAATCGAATCCGAGCACCTCAGGGGGAGAATGCCAGACCCTTCGTGGGAAGACCTGGCCGTCTTCTCTTACAAGTACACACTGACGAAGGAATAACCGGAATTTCGGAAGCCGGTAGAAATCTGACCGTTGTGAGAGCGTATCTAGAAGAGTTAATAAAGCCACTACTTATTGGCGCCGACCCAACCCGACCTAGAAAAATATGGGAATTACTTGCTTTGGGCGAAGGTCAGCAAGCAACTCGCTTTCCCTCCCAAATTGTAGGCTCAGTGGATGTTGCACTCTGGGACATAGCAGGTAAGGCTGCCAATCTGCCTATATATCAACTTTTAGGCGGTGCGAGAAGAACCGACATTCCTCTTTACTGGAGTAGAGGTAATGGCTGGAGCAAAAGCCCAGAAGAGATGTTGGAAGAGGTGCAAGAAGGTTATGACAAGGGTTACAGAGCTTTTAAGGTGAGAATGGATTGGAGGGATTACAGACAGGATTCAAATCCCAAAAAGGACCTCGCTATTTTTCAAAAATGCCGTGAATGGCTACCAGATGACTGCACATTAGCATTTGACGCAAACTGTGGATATTCTGTCCCAACCGCAATAGAACAAGGAAGGAGATTTGAAGAGCTGGGTATCTTCCATTTTGAGGAACCTCTACCTCAATATGATTTTCCCGGATTGAAGCAAGTAGTCGACGCTCTTGATTGTGCTGTTTCTACTGGAGAACAAGAAATTTCATCGTGGAGATTCCGAGACCTGATTTCTCTTGGCAATCCCGACATATTGCAACCGGATGTATTAAACGTCGGTGGATTGTCAGAAATGATGAGAGTTTATGAACTAGCTGTGATCCACAACAAAATTGTTATGCCGCACAGCCCAAGTGTCGGAGCAAATTCCATGGCTAGTTTACACCTCTACTCCACTGTAACCAATGCTGTACGACCGCACGAATTTTCAGAAGAGTTTACTGGTCCAGCAGAAGAAGTATCCAAGCTATACAAGGAGCCAGTCTTGCCTAAAGACGGAGTGATTTCCTTACCAGAAAGACCGGGACATGGTTTAGAAATTGATCCAGACGCGTTCAAAAAATTCATAGATGAATAAAATTAAGAATCAAAAGATGCAAATTAGCCATTTTGATCCAAGGAGTCGTTAAAAATGAAATACGACACAATAATAATCGGAGCAGGTTCAGCTGGATCGATACTAGCAACCCGATTGAGCGAAGATCCCAGTAAATCAGTACTTTTATTAGAAGCTGGACCCGACTACCCGGATCTTGAAAGTCTTCCAGAGGAGGTCAAATATGGCTATGCCACTGGAACGGAGATATCCACTAGTGACCATAATTGGCAATATATGGCCAGAGGAACAGATGACGCAGAAATATCTGTGCCTAGAGGGAAAGTTACTGGCGGATCAAGTGCTATTAACGGCCAAATATTCCTTAGAGGGATACCTCAAGACTACGACAACTGGTCTGATATGGGGAATGATTTATGGGACTACCAACAATTAGTGCCATATTTCAACAAAGTGGAAACCGACACTACATATCAGGATGACCCAGGTGATTTTCACGGCTCCGATGGACCTATCATTTGCCATCGTTTCCCTAGAGATACGTGGCTTCCAGCAAGCAATGCTTTTGAACAAGCCTGCCTCGACGCTGGCTTCCCTGCATGCGAAGATGCAAACGCGCCTGGGACAACAGGAGTCGGCCCTTTACCATTGAATAATCCAAATGGAATAAGGTGGTCCACGGCTTTAGGTTATTTAGGACTATCAAGGCACAGATTAAATCTAACTATCAGGCCTGAGGTATTAGTAAAGAAGATCGTGTTTGATACCTCGGGTAAAGAACCTATAGCTACAGGGGTTGAAGTGGTTTCTGGAAACGATACCTTTACAGTTGAAGGGGAAGAGATAATTCTCAGTGCAGGAGCTGTTGTCTCACCTCAAATACTTATGTTGTCGGGAGTGGGACCCAAAAATCACCTTAGTCACCATGGAATTAACACCATCAAAGATTCACCAGGCGTCGGGCAAAACTTAGCTGATCATCCAATGGTATACGTAACTTGGAAGACGAAGCCTGAAGTGGATTTGGACGCATTAGGCCCCAGAATTCAACTCACTCTCAGATATACAGCAGACGGATCAGATCTTGATAATGACATGATTGTCTACATGATGGCCGTCGCGAGCGATAGGCCCGAAAGGGGAGGTTTAAGAACAGAACCAATCGGAATACAAACTAACTTATGTATAAATTTGGCAAAAGGTAAGGGCGAGGTAAAACTTAACTCCAATGATTACAGGGATCAACCATACCTTGATTATAATTACCTTACGGAAGAAGAAGATAAAAGGCGTTTCCGTGATGGAGTAAGAATGTTGGTGGATTTGGAAACCCATCCAGATATGTCCTCCATGATCGAAGAACGTTTAACACCTGTAGATTCAGATCTGGGATCTGATAGGTCTTTAGATTCTTGGTTAATGAAAGAAGTAACCACCGGGCACCATATATCCTGCACGAACAAAATGGGACCTACATCAGACCCATATTCGGTAGTCAGCCAAACTGGCAAGGTCCACGGAGTCAAAAATCTCAGAGTGGTAGATGCCTCAATAATGCCTGAGTGTGTAAGAGCTAACATCAACGTAACAGTCATGACTATGGCCGAAAGAATTGCCGACTTTATCAAAGAAGGTAAATAAAATTATCACCGATACAAAAATACAAATGTCACAAACGGAGAAGTTTACATAATGTCTAGTCAATTTGATCAAGGTTTAGAAATGCGAAAATCAGTTTTAGGAAATGAATATGTCGAGGATTCCTTCGCTAGAGCAACTGATTTTGATAAACCTTTCCAAGAATTTATAACTGAAAATGCTTGGGGGGGAGTGTGGACAAGAGGCCCGTTAGATAAAAAAACTAAAAGTCTTATAACTCTTTCTGTACTCGTCGCACTACGAGCGGAAGGTGAAATCGCCCTACATACAAGAGGAGCCATAAATAACGGCGTCACGCCTGAAGAAATAGTCGCTCTGTTAATTCATGCTTCCGCATATGCTGGGGTACCGGCGGCTGTCTCATCTATCAAAGTGGTAAAGAAAACCCTACAAGAAATGGGTAAATTACCTAAATAACATTCTATTCTAATACTGATTTGATCTTCGCCTTGGTGTAACCCAAAACGTCAGAAAGAATCTCCTCAGTATGTTGTCCTAAAAGCGGAGGACTGGCAATCTCTGCAACCGAATCTGATAGTTTTATAGGACAACCCAATACCCGAAATTCTCCGCGATCTGGATGGTTAATTCCGACGATCATGTCCCTTTGGTTCAGATGTTCATTGCTATATATATCTTTTGCATTTAACACTGCTCCACATGGGATTCCAGCCTTCCCCAAAATTGCCATAACCTCTTCCTTTGAATTTTGGCTGGTCCAATCTTCGATTATAGAATCTATCTCTTCTGAATTTTTTGCCGGGTCATCAAAAATTTCAGATTCACATAGTTCTTTTTTACCTATTGCATTCATGAAATCTTCCCAAATATTCCTTCTCTGCGACATAGCCAAAACGTATACGTAGTCATCTGGACCGCCCGGTGCGCATTTATATACACCAGCTCCCGCTCTGCCCGGAGTTCTGGGGCCTCTTCTAGCCGGAGGTTCACCTGTATCACTGAAGACACTCATGGAGGCCCGAGAGAGACTAACCACAGCGTCTTGCATAGAAACCTCAACTACTTGACCTTTCCCAGTGGTTTGCCTCTGTATGATGGCTGCAAGTATCCCTATCACCCCATGTAAACCGGTACCGCTATCACCTATGTTGGGACCTGGCTTCAATGGTGGCCCGCCAGGCACACCTGTTACTGCCATAGCACCACCCGCTGCTTGAGCCACCGGATCAAAACTCTTAAATTCACTGTAAGGTCCATATGTTCCGAAGCCTTTCAACCGTGCAAAAATAATTCTTGGATTGATGTCAGAGAGGCGTTCGTATGTATAACCTAATCTTTCTAAAACACCCGAGGCAAAATTTTCAACCAACACATCACATTCCACTACCAAATCTACAAACACTTCCCTATGAGCCTCATTTTTCAAATCCAAAGTAACACTTCTCTTGTTACTATTAAAATTTAAAAAATATGGAGAGGTTCTTTGGGGTTCCGAAAGCTGTACAGAGCGGCCAGGATCCCCTTTTCCAGGTTGTTCCACTTTAATTACATCGGCCCCTAACCATCCCAACACTTGGGTGCAAGAAGGTCCAGCTTCGTATTGGGTTAAATCCAAAATCCTGATTCCTTGAAGAGCTTTATCCATCGCTATTTACCCCCTTTCAGCTAAGTAATCAGAGGCAGTATATAGAAATTTTTAACTGCATGTTTATGGCTATGTTTTTGGCTGCCATCGAACAAATTAGATTTAGTTTAAAAATGTTTGGCTTTATAAATAGACATCGTAACCATTAAATCATTATGCAACATTAAATGCCATTTCTAACTCATTTTTCTTTTTTTCAGCAACATTAAATATTTTACACGCAACATCACCGTTAAAAATAATAAGTTAAAAATAGATTAAAAGACATTTTGTCGAGACAAACTTAAAGAAAATTGAGTTATATTATTTGGCAATTAAAAAATTAAGGAAGTTACGAATATGAAAGTTGCTTATATCTTAAATACTCCAAATGCTGCCAATTACAAGGTTGGAACAATGATCTTGCCTCAATTAGAAGAAAGCCGGCATGGAGTGGATGTCTTAGGAATATTCTTTTTTGATGACAACACATACATGCTCAGAAAGGGTGATCCCAAAGGTGAAAGATTGGCTGCCATAGCAAAGGAAAAGGGAATTCTACTGATGATGTGCGATCAGTGTGCCATCCAAAGAGAGCTTGCTACTGGAGAAGCGGGCTCAGCGGAGCCAAACGGTACCGTGGACGGTGTGACGATCGGATGTTTTCCTGATTTGTATGCAGCCTTGGCTCCAAATCCTCCTGATCAAGTCATCTCCCTCTGATTTAAGTCCCAATCGGTTTAAATTAAAGTTGTCGGAGTCTAGGGTCCAACTTATCTCGGAGCCAATCTCCCATGAAGTTCAGAGATAGGACGACGAGAAAAATAGACATTCCGGGGAATATTGCAGGCCACCACGCTGTTTTCAGATAGCCGCGAGCCTCAGCCACCATTATTCCCCAAGCAGGGGTTGGCGCTGGCACTCCCGCTCCTAGAAAGCTTAATGCGGCTTCAGCTAGAATTAGAGATCCAACGCTCAAGGTGGCTATCACCACCGCGGTGTTAATAACACCTGGAAGGATGTGGCGGATAAGGATTCTTGGGAGGGATGCTCCTGCTACTCTGGCAAGATCAACGTATGGTTGGTTTTTTATAGTCAGGGTTTGACTTCTTATTACCCTAACAAAAGGATGCCAGGCCAAAAGAACCATAAGCGATAATAATAAAGTAGTACTTTGGCCGAATATCATTACACAAACCAAGGCTACCATTAAAAATGGCAGAGCCTGCCATATGTCTACTATTCGGGTGATGATTTCATCAATCCAACCACCAGCGTAACCACTGACGATGCCTAGTGTGGTCCCGATAATAAATCCACTCAATAATGCGGCGGACGCTACAGCAAGCGATATTCTAGCTCCGTACAATGTCCTGGTAAAAACATCTCGTCCAGAATGATCTGTTCCTAATATGTGGTCCATTGTTCCTTCCTCTGTCCAGGCAGGAGGTATGTGTCGATCTCTTATTCCTCCTTTCCTAGGATCTTGAGTGGCAAGAACATCTGCTAAAACACCAGATAATATTAGTAAGCTTAAAATAGTGATCGGAATAACAGGCCAATTTCTTATGAATATCCATATGGATCGTAACTCCCTAATTACAGGGGGTCTTTCATGCAATCCTAGGACTCTTAAATCGTCTTCCTGTAAAGCCATAAATATAAACCTAACTATACCTGATTCGTGGATCTATAAATGCGTAAAGAAGATCGGCTATGAAGGCAAACGTCACGTATATACCTATAAAGGAAAAGACGGTCCCAACTAGCAGCGGCCAGTCATTATCATAAACCGCTTGGTTTAGAGCTACCTGTCCGATACCAGGCCATGAGAAAACTATTTCAACTACCAAGGCTCCATTTAGATAATCTGCCAGCAAGACAAGCATAGAAGTTAGTGGAGGAATGATCGCATTTTTTAATCCATGCTTCCATATTAAAGGTAAGCTTGCTACGCCTTTAGCTCTAGCAAGTTTTATATATTCAGAATCTAGAATTTCCAGCATTGAAGATCGGGTTAACCGCATTATTCCCGCTGCTGCCGGCCAGCCTAATACAATCCAAGGTAATATGTAATATTTGAGATTCCCCCAGGACAAGAAAAAGCCTTCATGATTTCCTCTTGTGCCAGCCGGAAACCAGCCCATGTAAACGGAAAAAAGCATGATAGCAAGGACACCTGTGAAGAATTGAGGTGTAGCTTGGCCGACTAGAGCAAATGCCCTAGCAGCATAATCCCAAATAGTAGCTCTTTTAACAGATGCTAGTATCCCCATCGAAATGCCTACCACAGCAGCAAATATCCATGCACCTAAGGCTAGCCATAATGTGGCCGGTAAATGCTGCCATATTATCGAGCTTACAGGCCGAAGAGTTCCTATAGATTCCCCCATATCTCCTTGAAGCATCCTCCATACCCATTTCCCATATTGGACAGGCAGAGGATCATTGATTCCTAATTGTTCTCCTAGTTCTTCCCACAAATCTTCCTGAATGCCTATTCCACCAGTTTCCGGGATATACAAATAGCGTGGATCTGGGCCAACTCGAGTTAATGCAAAAATAAAGACCGTAGCACCTACAATTGAGATGAACATGGAAAATAGTCGTCTTATTAGAAATCGACTCATTAAATAAAATAAACCCTCTCTATGAGGGTATTGTCCTCCAATATGTTTGTGAACCGGCCTTCATGGTACGTAGTTGATAGAAAACAATGAGGGGTTCTTCATCACAGTTTCAAACCAGCGCACCCCCCCAGAGTTTCGTCCTGAGAGGATGCGTTAGTTCACTTATTTCGCTGGTAGTATGTGCTGAGGTCTACCCCAAGCACCAGCAGCCGATGATCGTGATGACCATGAGTCTATCGTAGCAGGATTGGCTGCAACACCTCTAGGAGGTTGCACCATTCCACCGTACAATTGCCAGTAGAAGTAGTAATCAACCATGTCTAGATGCAAAGACTCTCTTTTTGCTTTGTCACGTTCACCATTTATGTTGACGTACATGTAGTCGAGGTACTTGCTCTCAAAAGAACAACCCCAGCTAGGTCGGCTGAACGTACTGTCTGACGGTGGGGGTGGCCAGTCCAACGGGTAGTTGGCTGTCTCCACGCTACAGTTTTTAACGACAGGGTAAGCTTGAGTCCTATTAGCCATTCTAGGGACAACCACTGCTCCGTATTCTTCCGTCAGCAGGGTAGTTTTGACTCCGAGCTCTTCCCATCCAGCTGCCACTGCGTCAGCCTGTTCAAGACATACATCACCGGTTTCACATCGGTATTTGTTCATCTTTATCTCAAACCGTACGCCGTCTGAACCTTTAGGGTATCCAGCCAGGTCTAATAGGCGACCAGCTTCTGTTAGATCTGTAGGTATCTTCCACGGCCATTTGTAATCTGGTTCTGCGGCTGGTACATCGTATTCTACCCAGTCAGTCCCGCCGTATTTCTCATGGTAACCCTTGATAGCGGCCGAGGTGACCGTACGATTTGGGTCCCAACCAGGGAACTTAGGTCCCATAAGCTCTTGGTAAATGGGAGTCCCAAGGCCTCCTTGAAGTACCTCGTTAATTCCCTCCCGATCAATAGCCATACCGAGGGCCCATCGCACGAGACGGGCTTGCTCCATATCGCTGATCCCATCTGGGTTGTCAGTGTCATCGTAAGGGCACTTATCCTCCCAAGGGCATCCAATCCATGGATGATCGACTGCAAACACCTCGGATTCCCAAGGAGTGAGAGCCTCACCGGTTTTTGCATTTACGTCTGTCCAAAGGTTACCTGGCCATATAACACTCAGAGTCATCGTGTCTTTATCAGACATAGTTG
The DNA here is from genome assembly GCA_002728195.1 of Chloroflexota bacterium. Lineage (GTDB taxonomy): Bacteria > Chloroflexota > Dehalococcoidia > Lucifugimonadales > UBA826 > UBA11996. The sequence continues at coordinate 929 of PBWI01000102.1, read as the reverse complement.
TAATGAATTTAAGACCCATTCCAGGTAGTTCAGGGAGCCTAGCGAAGTCAATTTCACCGAGGTCTGCTTGGCCAGTTTGCATCATAGCAAGTCTGCTAGTGATTTCAGGGACCTGTACGACAACAAAGGTTCCTATGTGAGCTGTTTCCGCCCAATGCTTAGGTATTGCATGTACTGTACCCCTGTTGTTAGGTTCCCACTCTCCAATAGTGAACGGTCCGGTACCAACTGGAACCAGTTTTTTAGCCTCTGCACCTACTGTCTCATATGCTTTTTTACTGTCGATGACGACGGTAGTGTCATTTATGTCAAACTCACTAATTGGTATGCCCCAGAATATATCCGTTACCATTGGAACTTTAACAGTGTAATCATCTGTTGCAACTGCTTTCCCAAAGGTTCCGCCAAGCTGGGCTCCAAGTCCAGATCTTATGTCTGGGTTTACCATTGCATTCTGCCTGTTTAGGTTCCATGCAACATCGTGGGCAGTTAATTCTCCAAAATCACCGAAAGACGAAAATTCTTCAGGAGTATTGAAGTTAACCCCTTGTTTTATCTTTAACGTAAGTTCGTTTCCTGCGTCATTTATGGTCCATTCCTCAGCGAGCCATGGAGATAAAGGATCCGTACCATCGTGGACTAGCAACTGATCATAGTAGCCCATATTTAATTCACCTGGGCTAGCTCCATAGGGCTGCACCGGATAGTCCCCGAACTGTTCAGACACTTCTGCGATTGCAAAAGTTACTGTCACTGTTCCAGCCTTCTCTGCTGGTGCTGTTACTGCTGCTGTCGCCGGTGCCGCCGCTGGTTCCACCGCTGCTGGTGTTTCTTCTTCTGAATCACCGCAGGCAATCCCAACCAGAGCAACAAGAGCAATTAATGCCAGAATAGGCAGCGTTGTCTTTCTGAAAATCTTCATGAAAATA
>PBWI01000101.1 GCA_002728195.1 Chloroflexota bacterium | reverse complement strand
TTGGTATGAGTGTTCGGCAAACTTCAGGTAAGGCCATTGCAAATTTGCTTTATGAATCTGTAACTCATGATGGACCTACATTCCACGGGGATACCATATATGCTGAAAGTGAAGTATTGGAAGTTACACCTTCAAAAAGTAGAGATGATAGAGGAATGGTGTACATTGAAAGTCGGGGAATCAATCAAAGAAAAGAGAAAGTGCTCACTTTGAGAAGAAAATTCTTGGTGAAGAAAAGACCTTAGTTGAAATAACCCCTCTTTGATAGAGGAAGATAAATGTCAAAATTTATAGAAAAACTTCAAAATGTCTCCTCAACAAAAGAATCCCTTGTCTGTATTGGATTGGATCCTGATCCTGTAAAGATGCCCTGTTCTGACGTTTTTGAGTTCTGTAGGACTATTGTCGATAAAACTCAGTGTTTCACCGCAGCATATAAACCCAATATGGGTTTCTTTGAGGCTTTGGGTATCGATGGGTTGAGGGCCTTGGAAAAAGTTGTTGAATACATCAGGTTAAATTATCCGGACATATTTTTAATTGGTGACGGTAAAAGAGGCGATATAGGATCAACGAGTGCAAAATATGCGCACGCCATGTTCGATCTATGGGGTTTTGATGCAATCACAGTAAATGCTTTTTCTGGATTTGATTCAATTGAGCCTTTCTTGGAGTATTCAGACAGAGGAGTTTTCGTATGGTGTAAATCTTCAAACCCAGACGGCTACCAATTTCAAGATTTGGTTGTCTCAGGTCAAAATGGGAAGAAAGTTTTTGAAATTATTGCTGAATATTGTGTCAAATGGAATTCTTCCAATAATCTGGGTTTGGTTGTCGGGGCTACATATCCGGGAGAGTTGGCCAGCATAAGGAAAATAGCACCTGAGATTCCAATATTGGTTCCTGGCGTCGGAACCCAATCAGGGGACTTGGAAGCCTCATTAAAATCTGGTCTTGCTGTAGAAACTCATGGCCTATTAATAAGCTCATCTAGGGGCATCATATATGCTTCCGACCAAGTGTCGGACTATGGGATTCAAGCCGCCAGAGCCTCTTCGGAACTTAGAGAAAAAATTAACACTATACTAAGAGATATAAATAGAAGTTTGGCCGGATAAACGACATACGATATCAGCAAATGGTTACGAACTATTCGATCGGCGACATGGTTACCATGAAGAAAAAACATCCATGTGGTTCATTGACTTGGATTGTCGATAGGTTGGGAGCCGATATAGGCATCGTTTGCCAAGGGTGTGATCGACGTATTTTGCTCCCTCGGTATGACTTGGATAAAAGGACACGTTCACTGAAAAAAAGGCCCTAGATAGTTCTAGCAAATTGCTATTCCACTATCTCGTTTGCAAATATAGAACTATTCGTTGACATGATCGCCGTGCGTATTTAAGATTTAGATTCCCCTTTATAAAGGAACTTTCAGGAGGCTAATTAAGGTGCTGGAACTTGAAATTGAAAGCATTCGCGTTAGGCAAGAAACCCAGCAAAGGGCGGTTGTCTTGAAAGTTAAAGATTCGGACTTGTATTTGCCTATATTTATTGGCCAATTTGAAGTGGAAGCGATCAGGTTTAAATTAATGGGAGTGGAAGTGCAGAGGCCAATGACACATGATTTGCTTGGTTCAATCATTGGAGACTTGGGAGGCACTATTCATAGCATCGTTGTTTCAGAGCTCAAAAACGACACATTTTTTGCAAAGATAGTAATTGATTCCAATGGGACTCTGATAGAGATTGATGCAAGGCCGAGTGACGCACTAGCTCTTGCAGTGCGTTCTGAAGCTCCAATATACGCTGAAGATGAAGTGGTGGAAAAAGCAGGGGTCTCCCTTGATTTCGAAGAACAAGATTCGACAGATGAAAAAACCGAAGGGAATGAAGTAAATGAAGAGGAACTAGAGAGTTTATCTGCTTTTACAGACTTCATTGATTCCCTTGACTTGGAAGACATCGGCAACCAAGGTTAATAACTCAGTTAAACTAATTTTTGACCCAGAGAAATACATTGTGATAAAGTTAACAACCGTTCATGCGAGGCCGTATGAATTCCAAGAAATATGGGGCTATTGTGAGATTGGTGGGCGTTGGTTGGTATGTTGGAATTTGTATAGGAGTTGGTGCATGGGCGGGGCTCTGGGCTGACGGCCTATTTGAGCTTAGTCCATTGCTTACCCTTACCGGAATCGCTATAGGTCTTGTGGTGGCTTTGCTTGGCATGATACGCATGCTGATGGCAGTCCTTAGATATGTGTCAGAATCTGATTAGGAGTTGCAGAAGAAGTGTCAAAGATACTGGGTAACCCCAGATCACTAGCAATACTGCTTATATGCATTGCTGTGGCAGCAGCCAGCGTATTGGGAGGAGCTTTAGGTAGCGCCTTTGGACTTGGCTTTTTTGCCTCTTCGTTGCCAGCGATTCAGCTCCCGGCTGAAAAAGTAACAGATGGATTCGACACTCCAATTGGCAAATGGGATGTGATGAACACCATGATAACCACGTGGCTAGCCATGTTGGTACTCATACTGATCTCAGTAAAGATCAGAAGTAATCTTAATGAGGTTCCTGGAAGGCTTCAAGCTTTGTTTGAGGTGATAGTGGAATTTTTTCTTGGACTTTGTGAGCAGATTGCAGGTAAAGAACATGCGAGAAGATTTTTTCCACTTGTGTTTACAATTTTCATATTTATAGTTGTTGCAAATTGGATGGGCATACTGCCGGGATTTGGTACGGTCGGTAGAATTGCCGGTCCGGAAGAAATTGCCCACCACCACGATGTACATGATTATCATGACCCAGCGTTAGCTGACTCGGAACATAAGACCGCAGAGTCCAAGATGGAAAAGCATGCTAAACATCATTCCGACTCTCATGGGGGAGACCATGGAGCCCACTTGGATTCGGTTAAATTACATATTTTTACTGACTACCAATCAATGCCTATAGCAGCATTGTCCCCAGCCTCTTTGAATGAGGAAGTCACCTTCGCTGAATATGGCGAAAAACATGGTGATGTGGGGGTTGGAAAAAGAGCAGGCCATTTGGTTCCGTTTTTGAGGAGTGCGAATACGGACCTAAATATGTCTTTAGCGATAGCTATCGTTGCAATGGTAATGGTGCATTTTTGGGGACTTAGTATTCTTGGAATATTGGGACATATTGGGAAATTCATTAACTTTAAGGCTGGGCCTATTGGTTTTTTTGTTGGGCTACTCGAAATAATAGGTGAAGTTGGGAGAGTTATAAGTTTCACTTTTAGGCTGTTTGGAAATATTTTTGCTGGAGAAGTTCTGCTAATGGCTATGGCATTTCTACTGCCCTTTATAGGGATATTGCCATTCCTTGGCCTGGAATTATTCGTTGGCCTTATTCAGGCATTTGTATTCTCTATGCTTACTTTGGTGTTCGCAGCCATGGCAAGCGTGAGTCATGATGGAGGAGATCACCATTGAAGCGAACTGTAACGGCTTCAATGAAATAAAAATGGAATCAAAATTTAAGGAGTATAGATAGTATGGAAGGAGACATAATGAATATAGGTGCTGGTCTGGCGATCGGGCTTGGAGCTCTAGGGCCAGGCCTTGGTATCGGTATGCTTGCATCAAAGGCAATGGAAGCTTTGGGCCGAAATCCAGAGGCAGCTCCGCAAATACAGCAGAATATGATTCTGGCCATCGCGTTCACTGAAGCTATCGCAATTTATGCTTTGGTTGTCGCTATCATAATAAAATTCGTCTAAGGTTAGGTCTCACTTAGCACCTGGGATACTTTTTATACTGGGTGCCAACGAGTACTTCATAAATAGGAGTTCGGTATGGGAGATCTTGGAATAAATCTGCCAGGACTGATAACACAGATCATCAGTTTTGTAATATTGTTCGTGATACTGTCAAAGGTATTGTATAAGCCCTTGGTTGCTATGCTTGATCAGAGAGCAGAGAAAATCACAGCAGGATTAGAGGCAGCTGAAAGAGCTAAAGAAGAGGCAGCTAAATCTGAGGAGTCAATTCAAGAGCAACTACAGGAAGCAAGAACTGAAGGTCAAAAGCTTGTGACCCAGGCGAGAGAAACGGCTGATCGATTCAGAGAAGAAGAGATGGCCAAAGTGAAAGAGGAATTGGATGCAGAGCGCGCTAGAGCAGAATCCAATATACAAAGGGAAAGGGATGCTGCGATTGAGGAACTTCGAAAGGAGTTTGCCGGATTAGCGATCACTGCGGCAGAAAAGGTAGTAAAGACCTCATTGGACGAAGAAGGTCATCGTGCCCTTATAGAAGGGGTTTTAAATGATGAAGGTGCGAGGAATAACTGAGGATGGCTTTGTCAGCAAGAAGATACGCTCAAGCAATATTCATGATAGCTGAGGAAAAAGGCGATCAGGAACAGTGGCTTGCAGATCTGGAAGTGTTGGCTGCTTCCTCCAGAAACCCTGATTTCATAGCCTTTATAGATTCGCCAAAAATTGAAACTGCAAAAAAAACGGAAGTGATCGAACAGGCTTTTACTGGATCGATTTCAGAGTTAGCTTTAAATCTGGCATCGTTGTTAGCTAGTCGAAATTCTGTGGCTTCTCTTGCTGCGATTGCTGATTCATTTCAAGAATTGGTCGACTCGCAAAAGGGAGTGGAAAGAGCAGAGATTGTTTCTGCTGTTGAACTAACGGATGAGCAAGAAAAAGCAATAACCGATAAATTGACTCAAATGGTAGGGAAAGAGCTATCAGTAACGACTTATATTGATGAATCTATACTCGGTGGATATTTGGCCAGGGTAGGAGATAGGTTGGTAGATGGTAGCGTAAAAACACAGTTAGAAGATATGCGAAGAGAGCTCATTCGAGGAACCTAAGCTCAAGGAAAATTTAATATAACAAAATAAGCGGGTTATTCCCATAAAACGGAGGGTGATATGGCCGTCAGAGGACAGGACATAGCATCGGTAATAAAAAAGCAAATAGAGGGATTTGGCACTGATCTTGGCATGGTTGATGTTGGGACAGTCATCGAGGTCGGCGACGGTATAGCTCGTGTGCATGGCTTGTCTGGCGTTGCATACAACGAGTTGGTCGAATTTGAGGGAGGAGTAGCAGGTATGGCTCTGAACTTGGAAGAAGACAGTGTTGGAATCGTGGTTTTGGGGGATCCCTCTCAGATTAGTGAAGGTACTGAGGTTAGAGGTACTGGACGAGTAATGCAGGTTCCAGTTGGTGAAAGTCTTCTCGGTCGGGTGGTTGATGGTATTGGGAACTCTATAGATGGTAAAGGGCCGGTAGATACTGCAGAAACAAGAGAAGTGGAAATTGTGGCACCTAACGTCGCAATAAGAAAATCAGTAGACACTCCGGTACAGACAGGCATAAAAGCGGTCGATGCGATGATACCAATTGGACGTGGGCAAAGAGAGCTGATTATTGGAGACCGTACGACTGGGAAAACAGCAATATGTACTGATGCAATTATTAACCAGAAAGGGGGCGATGTAATTTGTATTTACGTTGCTGTTGGTCAGAAAGTAGGAAAGGTAGCACAAATTGTTGGTACCTTGGAGCAGCAAGGAGCTATGGAGCATACGATAGTCGTTGCAGCCAACGCTTCTGATTCTGCGCCTGCGCAATACCTAGCACCCTATACTGGGTGTGCCATGGCAGAGTATTTCATGGCGCAAGGTAAGGACGTTTTAATCGCTTATGACGATCTTTCCAAACACGCTTGGGCTTACAGACAAATGTCATTGCTGCTAAAGAGACCTCCCGGTCGTGAAGCTTACCCAGGCGATGTCTTTTATTTGCATAGCCGACTGTTGGAGAGAGCCGCTAAGATGGATGATGCACACGGTGGTGGTTCCATAACGGCATTGCCCGTTATTGAAACCCAAGCCGGGGATGTTTCTGCTTATGTACCAACCAACGTGATTTCTATTACAGACGGACAGATTTACTTGGAACCGGAATTGTTCAACTCAGGTACCCGTCCTGCTGTAAACGTTGGTGTCTCTGTGTCTCGAGTCGGCAGTGCAGCGCAAACAAGAGCAATGAGGGCAGTTGCAGGTCAGCTCAGATTGGAATTGGCCCAGTACAGGGAACTGGTAACTTTTGCCCAATTCGGAACAGATGATCTCGACGCATCTACCCGGCGACAGTTGGAGAGGGGTCAAAGAAGTGTGGAAGTATTAAAACAAGGCCAAAACGTTCCTCTACCTGTGGAACAGCAAGTTGTCATTTTATACGCACTAAACGAAGGGTATTTGGATGATGTGGAGATATCAGATGTCATAGGCTGGGAAACTGCCCTTCATGGATACATGAATTCAAACCATTCAGATCTTCTAAAGGTAATAGCGGACGAGGCGGATTTAAGCGATGATTCTCGCTCTGCTCTTAACTCCGCAATAGAAGAATTTAAGAAAAGTGGGTTGGCTAGCTAAATGGCGAGTGTCAGACAAATAGCACGACGAATAAGAAGCGTCGAAAACACAGCGAAAATCACTAAGGCAATGGCCATGATAGCCGCCTCAAAATTGAGGAGAAGCCAAGACGCCGCAACTCAAGGTAGATCTTATTCTGAAAACATGGCCGCCATGGTGTCTAATGTGGTTTCGCAGACTAATGAAGATGAGTCTCACCAGCCTCTACTAGAAACCAGAGTGGTTAGCAATGTAGGAATACTGATAGTTGCACCAGACAGGGGACTTACTGGAGGACTCAACGCCAATATACTACGAGCCGTGAGTGATTTTATAGATACACAAACGGCACCAGTGAAGGTAGTCGCGATAGGAAAGAAAGGCCTAGATTTTGCTAGGCGAAATGGGCTTGAAATCATTGCAGAATACACGGGAATTGGAGACAGGCCAACTCCTACGGATACATTGCCCATTGGGGAAGCGGTCATCAATGCCTTTTCGAATGCAGAAGTGGATTCATTTCACACAGCCTACGCGCAATTTGTGAACACCACTTTGCAAAGACCAGTAGTTCAACCTTTGCTTCCAGTATCCCCTAGCGAAACTTCAGCTAATTCTGTGGGGTATATCTTTGAACCAAATGCTGGGGAAGTGCTAGGCAGACTATTGCCAAGGTATGTTGAAACTTTAATACATCATGCTGTGCTTGAAGGCAACGCAAGTGAGCAGTCCGCTAGAATGGTTGCAATGAACCAGGCGACTGATAACGCCAATGAAATGGTTGATGATTTGACGCTACTAATGAATAAATTAAGGCAAGAGACAATAACAACAGAACTCCTCGATATAGTGGGGGGAGTCGCTGCACTTGAAAGCTAAAAAATATAATGCTGTTTAGGCTCAGGAGAATAGAATGGCAACCGGAAAGATAGTACAGGTAATTGGAACAGTTGTGGATGTGGAATTTCCACCGGATGGTATGCCTTTGGTGTTTAACGCACTAGAAACCACCATCGGGGATGAAAAGCTTGTTCTGGAAGTGGAACAGCATATTGGGAACAATTGGGTACGGTGTCTGGCTTTAGGACCAACGGAGGGGCTAATAAGAGGAACTGATGCAGTCGATACAGGGGATGCTATTGCGGTGCCGGTAGGAGACGCAACCCTAGGACGACTATTTAATACATTGGGTGATACTTTAGATGGCCTAGAAGAAATTGAAGGTTCAGAAAAATGGCCAATACACAGACAGGCTCCTTCTTTTGAAGATCAGGCTACCGAAGTGGAAGTGCTTGAGACTGGTATTAAGGTTCTAGATTTAATTACACCGTTTACAAAAGGCGGAAAAATTGGAGCTTTTGGAGGTGCTGGTGTCGGGAAAACTGTTGTTATTCAGGAGCTCATAAATAACATTGCCACAGAACATCAAGGCGTGTCAGTGTTCGCGGGTGTGGGAGAACGATCCAGGGAGGGTAACGACCTGTGGCATGAGATGCAGGAGGCGGGAGTATTACCGCAGACGGTGCTGGTATTTGGTCAAATGAATGAACCCCCAGGAATTAGAGCCCGTGTCGCTCAGACTGGTCTGACAATGGCAGAATACTTCAAAGAGGAGAGAGGCCAAGACGTACTTCTATTTGTGGACAATATTTATAGGTACATCCTTGCCGGTATGGAAGTGTCAGCTCTTCTCGGTCGGATGCCTTCAGCGGTGGGATATCAGCCTACATTGGGTACGGAAATGGGAGCTCTGCAGGAGCGTATCACCTCGTCTAAAAACGGGTCAATTACCTCAGTTCAAGCGATATACGTGCCAGCTGATGACTACACTGACCCAGGAATCGTAACAACATTCGGACATTTGGACGCCGTAATGACTTTGGAAAGAGCTTTAGCGTCGCAAGGGTTATATCCAGCTGTTGATCCATTGACATCCTTCTCTAATATCTTGGAACCAGCGATAGTTGGTCAAGATCACTATGATGTTGCCACTGGTGTCCGGCAGGTACTTCAGCGGTATCAAGAACTCCAAGATATCATTGCAATATTGGGTATTGAGGAACTCTCTGATGAAGACAGATCCACGGTGTCAAGGGCGAGAAAAATTCAGAGATTCCTTACACAACCTTTCTCAGTAGCTGAAGTGTTTACTGGGCAGGCAGGGAAATATGTCGCCCTCAGGGATACCGTCCAAGGATTCAAAGAAATATTGGATGGTGTTCATGATGACTTGCCGGAACAGGCTTTCTACATGGTGGGAACCATCGAAGAAGCTGTGGAAAAGGGTGCTTCAATGGCTGAAGCTTAGTCAAGAATAGGTGCAATAGTGAAGTTAGAAGTCGTGACAACTGAAGAGACATTGTATTCGGAAGAAGTGGATATCGTGATAGCCCCTGGTGCAGAGGGGCAATTGGGGATCCTACCTAGACATGCCTCTTTGCTGACCGCAATAAACTCAGGAGATATAGTTGTTAGGAAAAACGGACAGGAGTCAACAATTCCTGTCCAGGGTGGATTTCTTGAAGTTTCAGGAGATCAGGTGACCGTTCTAGCTAACAGCAGCTAAGAAATTAAGGGTTAATTAATTTCATCATTCTCTTTCATATAGAAGGTCATAGATTGTAGAGAAAGAACCGGATCTATGTTTCTCATGACGATGTGTTTTGGTGCAAAAGGTGCTATGGGGGCGTAGTTTAGTATTCCTGTGATGCCGCTTTCGACGAGAGTATCTATAACTGATTGTGCTTGGTTGGAAGGCACCGCCACAATTCCTATCGATATGTTTTTTTCCTTCACTGTATGAGCTATTTCGTCCATAGATTGGACGGTTATCGTGCCTAAGTTAGAATTGTATTGAGCAACATTGTTATCGAATGCAGCCACTATTTCAAATCCTTCTGGAGAGAAACCTGGGTAGTTTATTATTGCTCTTCCCAGTCGCCCCAGGCCAATCAAACATGCTTTCCATGCGCGGTCAATTCCTAAAATTTGCCTCAATTCATCTAATAAGAACTGAATGTTATAACCTCTTCCTTGTTTGCCAAATCGACCAAAATAACTTAAATCTTTTCGAATTTGTGCAGGGGTGATCTGTAATAATTCTCCTAGCTGATGAGAGCTAATAATTTCAATATGAGACTCTAGAAGTTGACTGAGAATTCTCACGTATATGGGTAGTCTCTGTACGACCACTTCAGGAACTTCAACTTGGGTAATAGTTTTGTTATTTTGCATTTACGGGCACTATATTAATTGTTACCAATGTCATCCGTCTTGCATTGTAAATTATTTTGGCAATTTAACAAACAGTTATATGAAGAATGGCGCCATATATTTTAGAGTAATCACACCTTTTGACCCGTTTTGCTTAATTAAGACTACTTTTTGCAATTAGAAGGAAGATTGTTATTGGGTATAAAATTGGAACCTTGGTCCACCTTCTTGACTAAGATTTGACTCGATTGCTAGAATTGCAAGGCTTTTTTCTATAAAAATGCTGAGTCAACAGAACATAGATACCAATTCAGATATAACGGAATTTGCAACGTTTACTTGGTGACCATTTGGAGGTAATCGATGACAGAAGAAAATGCAACCTTATACAGGGGCTTGCGAGAAGTTTATATTGATCGCACCACATCGAGTTACATAGATGGGAAGGCAGGTAGACTTTACTATCGTGGGTATTCAATCGATGATTTGGCTGAAAATTGTAGTTTCGAAGAAATAATCTATCTGGTCATGATAGGGGAGCTTCCCACTAGTGATCAACTATCTGGGTTTGTGAAGGAACTTAAAGCTAATATGGAGCTCCCAGAGGCCATTATAGATATCATCAAGATAACCAAAGACGCACATCCAATGGATGTACTAAGAACAGCGATTTCTGCATTGGCTACATTCGATCCAGATGTCGATGACAATTCGCCAGAAGCCACATTGAGAAAGGGTACTAGACTTACTGCACAGGCCCCAACGATAGCTGCTGCTCACTCACGTATTAGAGAAGGAAAAGATCCTATTAAACCTAACCCGGACCTTAGCATTGCAGCTAATTTTCTTTATATGATATTTGGTGAGATACCTGATCCGGAAGATGCCAAACTCATTGATAAAGATTTCGTGCTGCATGCGGAACATGGATTAAATGCTTCTTCATTTGGGGCTAGAGTTGCTGCATCTACTCAAGCAGACTTACATTGCGCCATTACGACAGGTATAGCGGTTTTAAAAGGTCCTTCACATGGTGGAGCAGCAGAGTCGGTTATGACTATGTCGCTAGAAATAGGAAGTGAAGATAATGCTGCTGACTATGTAAGAAATACTTTAGATGGTGGTGGACGGATCATGGGATTTGGCCACAGAGTTTATACAGCAGTTGATCCTCGGTCTTTGCATCTGCAAGATGATTTAAAGGCCCTTGGAGAAAGAAAAGGAGAGCCCAAGTGGTACTCCATACTTCAGAAAGTTGTGGAAGTTATGCAACCTTATTCCCGTAGAGGAATTTGCCAGAATGTGGATTTCTTTTCAGGGGCAATGTATTACCTCCTTGGGATCCCGGAAGATTTGTTTATATCTATATTCGCCGTTGGACGCATTCCTGGCTGGACAGCGCAGGTGGTTGAACAGTTTGAGAATAACATTCTATTGAGACCCAGGCTTCAATATGTAGGAGAACTTGATAGAGAATTTGTCCCTATTCAAAATCGATCTTAGTAGATTTTACTACCTACTTTTACATCGTTTATAAGGAGCCCTTGTGAGTAAAAAAATATTGGTCGACGAATGTACACACTATTGGGTTATAGATCAGCCAAATGGCCCAGTGAGCACTGGACGCTGTAAACATTGCGGGCACAAGGAAGAGTTCAGAAATTCAATGCCGGGATCTGGCTGGGATCGAAGCGGTCAATCCAAGAAAACGACGGGTTCTGGGTCTTAAATATTCAATACGTTTGAAATCAATGTTACAAAAGACCAAAGATGTAACGTGGAGCAGATATATTGACATCTCGGGCTGAGGATTTGGTTAGGGGCCATATCCATAAAAATGGGCCTATTTCATTTGAAACATTCATGGAAGTAGCTCTGTATTCTGATGTCGGTTACTATAGGAACAAGGACATTTTCGGACTTAGAGGTGATTATTACACCAGCCCGCATCTGCATCCAATTTTCGGTGCCATGTTTGCATTACAGATTGAAAGGATGTGGGAAATTATGGGGTCCCCGGCTAATCTTTATGTGATTGAACAGGGTGGTGGTGATGGTACTTTAGCAGTAGATATATCGACAGCTGTTTCATCGTTGAATGTCTCCTTGTACGAATCTTTGAAATATGTATGCGTAGATAGGCAGAAAATCGAAATTGAGGATTCTTTTCGGATACAATTTGCTGAATCTGAACATATTTCTATTGAAGATCAGACGTGCATCATACTTTCGAATGAACTTGTGGATTCATTTCCTGTTCGGATGATAGAAATAATTGATAAGGAAATTTTTGAAGTATTTGTAGATTTGGATGACAAAGGTGATTTCATAGAATCCTTAATGCCTCTAAATGTTTCTGAATTAGCCGGTTTTTTGCCAAGGGACATTCAAAATCTAGACGGATATCGTGGCCCGATTAATACGAAGACTCGGGAGTGGTATTCAAACCTTTCAAACGTGATGAAAAAAGGGTTTATGATTACCATAGATTACGGGTTTGAAAAAGATTTGTATTATTCTATGCAAAAATCACATAGATTGCTTCAAACTTACTATCGCCATACGGAGGGTTCAAGCCCATACCAAAGAATTGGGTCTCAAGATCTGACAGCTCATGTCGATTTCGATTCTCTTAGGGAAATAGGTTTAAGTAATGGTTTTGAAGAAATTGAATACCTGTCTCAATCAGAATGGTTAGACTCTATGGGTTTGGCAAACATCCTTCAGCAGTTGAGAGTAGGACCAGATAAAAACAGAGCTATGGTTAACTTGATATCTACTTTACAGGATCCTTCTGGTCTTGGTGGATTCAAAGTGTTGATTCAGGGCAAAAACTTGGGAAACATTGATCTCGAGCGATTGAATTCTGATATATCCTGGCCTTTGGATCTCAGGTTTCCAAATGTTAGGGAGGTTCACATGGCCTACAGCAGAGAAAGAGGTTCGGCTTATAGCCTTAATTTCTTCTAGGTCGTTGAGTACATTTTCTAGCTGTTGTTATGAAACCAGTGTGCCCTATCATTTTGTGAGAAGGCCTCATTGTTCTGCCTGAAACATCCCAAGACCTTTCTATTATTTCTACTGTATTTATCAACGAGAATTCTGGGTGCTTTTTAATTTCTTCTACCAAATCTGACACTTGTGAAACGTTCGGGAGAAAAGACAGGAATGTGCCCCCAAATTTGAGAGCCTTCGCTGACGAATCCACCGAATGCCAAGGTTCAGGCAGGTCCAGAATTACAGCATCCACATTTTGCTCAAGTAGAGTTTCGGAAACATCAGCTATTTTAAAGGTTACGTTTTTATAATTCGGGCTGAATTTTCTCAAATTCGATTCGGCCGCGCCAGACATATCAGATCTAATATCATAGCTATATACATGGCCTTCTTCGCCAACTATTTCAGACAAATTTATGGTGAGTGACCCAGATCCAGATCCAGCTTCGACCACGATGTCTCCGTTGGATATGTTGGAGTACGTGATAATGGCACCAATGTCTTTTGGATAAACGATGGTAGCGACCCTGGGCATATTTAATGTGTATTGAAATCTTGTTGGTTTGAAAGCCAAAAATAGGTGCCCTGTTGAGGTTGGTATCCAGCTACCCTCAGGTTTTCCAATGATTTTACAATGATCTAGATTGCCCAGATGAGACTCAAAGGTGTTTGATTTTTCCAAATAAACCAGATATTCACGAGAGCGCCTGTCGTATAAGACAGCTTGGTCTCCTTCTTCAAATGTTTGAATATTGATATTCGCCATTTGATCTCAACTAATTAGGTTATTAAATTTTAGAGAGATTTTATAGTTTCCAAAATTTCCAAGGGATTAAGATCAGTTGCGGCTTTATATGTTTTGCTAAAGCGTATTATTCCCTTTTTATCAACGATCACAATGGCCCTTTGGGGAGTGCCTCTTGTATTATCAAAAACTCCGTAAGATTCGGAGACTTTGCCATGAGGATAAAAATCCGAAAGGACCGGGTATGGTACCCCTCCTAACGAACCTGAAAACGCAGACTGAGCCGCTTTGGAATCACAACTAATACCCAAGACCTGGGTATCTGCTTCTTCGAATGCTGCATTGTGCATCCTGAAAGAAGAAACTTGATGTGTTCAACCCCCTGTAAAGGAATATATATGAAAAGATAAGACGACGTTCTTATTTCCCTCAAATGAACTGAGTGAGACGGGTTCTCCAGAGTGAGCAGCTAACGTGAAGTCAGGCGCTTTGTCTCCAACGGCTATCATAGATTTCTCCTTGATTGTGATCTTGGTTAGGATTCTTTGGCTATTTTAATGAAATTGGAGATTGCTTTGATGTGTTCTCCGGGAAATTTTAGTCCACAATTCATAGTATTAATTGATATATGTGTTGTACCCATTTCAGCCCATGAGGATAAGTCTTTCCTGATATCTGTATCGGAATTCGAGTTTTTCAAGGATATCATTGCTTCGATCCCTATATCACTCATAGATTTCGAATTTTGATCAAGATATTTCTTGAGTTTGTCAAATGTAATTTTTCTTTTCTCGTTTGGGCTGCCTAACGGTAGCCATCCATCGCCTATTTTAGCTACTCTTTCTAAAACAGGGTCTGCCATACCTCCAAACCATATAGGAATTGATCTTCCAGGGGGCAAAGGATTTAATCCCGCGTCTGTCACGGTATGGAATTTGCCTTCATAGGTGACTAATTCTTGGGACCATAATTTTCTCAGAAGATCAATTTGCTCTTCTGAGCGTTTCCCTCTGTTATGGAAATTTTCTCCAAGGGCCTCGTATTCCACTTGATTCCAACCAGTGCCAATGCCTAGTCGTAATCTACCCCCGGATATGAGGTCTAATGTAGCAGATTGTTTAGCAAAAAGAGCCGTTTGTCTCTGCGGTAAGATAATCACACCAGTTGCCAATTCTAGCCGACTTGTGATTGCTGCTACATAGCTGTAAAACGTCATTGGTTCGTAAAATGAATCTGTGTGCTGGTATGCACCTGTCCAGCCAGGGCGGCTAGAAGCGTTAGCCCCTAATACATGGTCGAAGGCTAAGACATGATCAAACCCCAAAGATTCTACATTTTGGATGTAATCCGTTACGGCACCTATATCTGTGCCTGCCTCGGTTTGAGGGAAAACTGCTCCTATTCGCATGGTAAAAATCCTATTTCTGTCAGGTTACTAAAGGTAGTTTACTATATGTCTGTAGAATATATTTTACTGACAGGAATAGTGAGATTATGAATCAAGACAGTTTCGTATTGCGTGGTGCTAGAGTTATTGATCCTGCCAACAAATTTGATGCGGTTGCTGACCTTGTCGTAAAGAACGGAAAAATACAAAAAGTTTCTAAATCCAGATTCGAAGTTCCTTCTTCACAAGTAACCGATGTTCAAGGAAAATGGATCATACCTGGACAAATAGACACTCATGCCCATGTAGCAGGAATTTCACGAGAGGTAGATCCTTCATTAGGTTACGGAATGTTGGCCAGGGCAGGGACCACCACTGTCGTAGATATGGGTGGGACGGGCAAAAATATGATTGATGGGATCAAGAGGAACGGTGCTGGGCTTAATGTTGCCGGTCAATTTGCCTTAATCCCAGGACTCACAATACCCTCTGATAACCCCTCCAGAGGTGAAATAGCATCGACAGTTTCTGACGCCTTAAGACAAGGTTGCATAGGTTTGAAAATGTTGGGAGGGTACCATCCGTTTTCGCCTGAAACGACTGCACAAATTGTAATAGAAGCCAACGCACAAGGTGCTTACATAGCATTTCACATAGGTTCTAAAGATTCAGGTAGTCATCTTGAGGGGCTTCGAGAAGTTCCTGGGATAGTAGAGAACGGGCGACTGCATGTATGCCATGTGAACTCTTACTGTCGGGGCGTCGTTAAAGATCCAGTTGATGAGTGCCAAGAGGCGATCGAAATCATGAAAACATTAAAGGGTCAAATAAATACAGAGGTTTATCATGCCATTGCGAATGGGACCAACGGGGCATGCGACAAATCTGGAAACGTTATTGCAAATGTACCTAGAAATTGTTTGGCCGCGCGTGGATATGAGACAACTATTGATGGCATGAGACAAGCCATAAAAGATGGGTATGCTTCGGTAATAGCCGTTAAATCGGGAGATATATCCTATATTAGCGGGAAAGAGGCTTTGGAAATTTACAACAAGTCGAACACTATGGTTGGCATGAGTTTCCCAGTGAACTTACCAGCTTCAGCTTTCCATTTGTCGACGGTTAAGGATGAAAATGGAGATTTTGTGGTAGACGCTGTTAGTACTGATGGCGGTTCGCATCCTCGCAACGTAGCAATTCAATCTACTATGGCACTTGTTAAGTTTGGGGCGTTAACCCCAAGTGAAATGGTTAATAAATTATCCTGGACACCTTCTAGGATGTTGGGACTTTTGAATAAAGGACATTTTTCAGAAGGAGCGGACGCAGATATCACAGTTATAGAACCAAATTCAGGGAAACCTATTATGTCATTTGTTGATGGATCGCCAATAATGATTGACGGTAAGGTTGTTGGGAAGGGGGGGAAAATGCTAGTAACTGCTGCAGCTGAAAAAACTATGTCTGACAGCGGTGTTAATTTTGAGATTATTGACTTGTCGCTGAGTAAGCTTTACAAAGGGTTTTAGTAAAGAGGGATTAATTCCCTGTGATTCGGGTGGGTTTAATCGTCACGATTAGTCTCTCTTCCTTGTTATTGTGTCCCTGATAAGTTGCCTGTCCTGTGTATTTCTGAGACAACTTGTTTATGTGTTCGATAGCACCTGATGTAGTTATGTCGGTTACTATTCCAGTAACATTGACAACTCTAGAATAGGGGTCCTGGGGGTCAAACACTGCCACTGCCACACGAGAATCTCTTTCTATGTTATTGGTTTTTAGTCTGCCCGTCGCCGTATTAATCAGTAAATTCAAGCCATCGGTGTCAATCCAGACAGGGCTTATTTGTGGTGATCCATCGTCCATTAAAGTCACAAACTGAGCCACATGCGGCTCGGATAGTAATTCCAATTGATTAGGGGTGAAGGACGGCATTGGGTTTTTAACCTGTTTTGATTTTCTGAGACCTTTTTAATTGGCGATGCCGAGCGTCTCCAGAAAGAATTCTCTTTCTGAGCCTAAGGCTTTTGGGAGTAATTTCAATCAATTCATCGTCAGATATGATGTCTAAAGACTCTTCAAGGGAAAGGATTTGGGGTTTTATTAGTTTAGTAGTGATGTCTGCCGTGGAGGATCTCATATTGGTTAATTTCTTTTCCTTGCAAACATTTACAACTAAATCAGATGCTCTGGAGTTTAGACCAACTATCATGCCTTCATAGACTTGTATGCCACTGTCGATCAGGTTTTTGCCCCGTTCTTGTGAGTTTATAAGCCCGAATGCCACCGATTCCCCAGCTTCTGAAGCTACGAGGAACCCTTGATTAGATCTTCTAACTTGACCTTCTTTCATTTTGTATTCAGCAAAACGGCTGGACATAATCCCATCACCATGTGTGGCGTTTTGGAAAAAAGATCTAAATCCAATGAGGCCTCTAGTGGGTACGAGGAACTTTAATCTTAAGTTACCGTTACCGTCATTGATCACATCTTCTAATATTCCTAAACGGCGGTTCAAATTCTCTGTTAACACACCATAATATTCTTCATTAGTTTCAATGTGTAATGATTCAAAGGGTTCGTGTAATTTACCGTTGATGGTTTTGAATATAGGTTGAGCTTGTGAGACTTGAAATTCGTAACCTTCGCGTCTCATTGTCTCTGCTAGCACAGAAAGATGTAATTCACCCCTACCGCTGACATTAAATTCATCCGTATTCTCGGTTGCTTCAACTCGTAAACCTACGTTGGTACGTAATTCGTCTTTAAGCCTTTTTAACAGTTCTCTTGAGGTATGGTGGGTCCCTTCCTTTCCCATGAAGGGCGATGTGTTAACTCCAAATGTCATTTTTACAGTTGGTTCGTCAACCTTAATTGGAGGTAATGGTGTGGGGTCAACTGGATCAGATATAGTATCTCCTATATTGACGTCTGATAATCCTGTGAGTGCCACAATCTCTCCAGTTCCCGCGTTTTCAATCTTGTTTCTTTTCATGCCATCGTAAATAAAGGCTGTTTCAACAGTGTGGTTGGATATTTTGCCATCCAGTGAAATAACAGAAGCTGGTGCTTTACTAGATACGTTGCCTTGAGATATTTTACCGATCACTATTTGGCCGGCATAATCATCATGGTCTAATGCAGTGACCAATATCTTTAAAGGTTTAGTAGGGTCTCCTACAGGTGCAGGGACAGTATCAACGATCGCCTGGATAAGGGGACTGATATCTGATGGAGGATCCTCTATGTTTTTCACCGCATATCCGTCTTTAGCAGATGCAAAAAATACTGGATATTCGAGCTGGGACTCATCAGTCGCTAATTCCAAAAACAAGTCGTCAATTTCCTCTTGAACCTCTTGTGGCCTTCGTTCTGATCGGTCTATTTTATTTATTACTACAATGGGAGTTAACCCGTAATTTAAGGCTTGTTGTAAGACATACCTGGTCTGTGGCATTGGACCATCAACAGAATCCACTAGAAGGATGCATCCATCTGCCATGTTCATGACCCTCTCAACTTCTCCGCTGAAGTCAGCGTGCCCAGGAGTGTCTATGATATTTATCTTTGTGCCATCAAATATTATGGAAGTATTTTTGGCCAGGATAGTTATCCCCTTTTCTCTTTCAAGGGGATTGCTGTCCATTATTAATTCACCTGGATCTTCGCGTTCACTAAAGGTGTTGTTTTGTTTTAATAGAGCGTCGACTAAGGTCGTTTTGCCATGGTCAACATGAGCAATTATTGTGATATTTCTGATTTTCTCAGCTGGTAGCATTAATATATGTCCTTTCGGAAATTACTTAGACATCAATGATCTCACATACATAATAAAATTAAGAGGGAATATTGCATTAGATGAGTATGAATTTAAACTCAACTGATCCCATTGAAAGAAAAAAAGAATTCACGCAAAATTTGTGGTAAACCCTGAGCTAAAGACTTGTCATTTAGACGTCCAAGGATAGCTTTAATTGGTGGGAAACTGGTGGAGCCAACGGTCGGGATTGAACCGACGACCTGCTCTTTACGAAAGAGCTGCTCTACCACTGAGCTACGTTGGCATATCATTTGATCGAATATAATTTTATTATATGTTTTCTTTTTGGTTAATAGGAACAATGAGGAGATACTTTGGCTCATCCTTTTATTATCGCCCATAGAGGTTTTTCGGCTGAAAGACCTGAAAACACAATTAGTAGTTTTGACCATGCGATAGATAACGGCTTCAGTTTATTAGAGCTAGACGTCCATCTTTCAGCAGACGGGGTTTTAGTAGTCATGCATGATGAAGAGGTAGACAGGACTACAAATGGGAGTGGTTTCTTGAAATCTATGTCATTTCAGGAAATAAGCCAACTTGACGCGGGATCTTGGTTTCAAGGGACCGATGAAACTTCCTACCCCAGTCAAAAAGTTCCAAGTCTGGACCAATTCCTCTCAAAGTATAGTAGCAAATCTCACGTTTTTATAGAGATAAAGTCACTAGAAGAAGACTTGGTCACTAAACTTAAAGATCTATTGAATCTTTACGATTTAATCCCTAGGTTTTCAACCGGAAAACTTGATGTTCCAGGCGCCTCAATAATTTCCTTCAATCGTACCCAGGTTAGTTTAGCCGCTCGCGCTATGCCTACTATCGGTCACGGTTTATTGGTAGTTGAACCTTCTAAGGATGACATAGATTTTTGTGTGGATAACCAGATAAAGGGTTTGTTTCCCAACATAAATTTTCTGTCTTCAGAACTGATGGATTTGGCTAAAACCAATTCTTTGCATATAGGCGTGTGGGGAGCCAATTCTGTTGATCATTTAGACCTTCTTTCAGATTACGATGTGTTGGGGGTTACAGTAGATTGGCCCTTACAAGCAAAAAAATACTTTGAAAACGCCACCTAGGACTATGAGTTAGCTCGCTGTTTTTGATCTTCCTCTTGGGCTACTATCACCCCCTTTCCTACATCTACCCATTTCAGAATAGCCGTGCCAGCGATTATTATGCTTAAAATTGATGCGACTGCCATCCTGGTGTCAAACATCGCAGTGACAACTACATAAAGCATAGGCCCGAATACTGAAGAGGCTCGGCTCATAAATCCAAAGAAGGAAAAAAATTCACCGCTACGGGTTTCAGGGGTAATTTGTGCGAACAAACTTCTGGCTAAAGCCTGACTTCCGCCCATTACAAGTCCTACTGAGATTCCAAGAATTATCCATTGGAGCTCTGCTGTTAATCCTAATGGAATCCAAAGGGAGTTTCGTATTAAGTCAGGCCACCAGTCTAAAGCTCCGTCTCCCAGTTTAGATCTGTGATACCTACCGATATTACTAACGCCATCCAGATTACCACCAGATATAGAGATGCTGTACTGAGAATTATCGGAAGTGTCAATCTTTTCCACCAAGGTTTTAGCAGCGGTGATAGAAAGTGATTTCTCTATCTCCAAGTCACCAATTTCAATCCCCCAAGCAGTATCTACTTTAGAGTCGGATAAATCTGGTAATTTTTCAATCAAGTATTTAGATTTTGTTTCATTATATGTGAGCTGATAGTCGAAATCAGTATGTTTATTTGGTTCTAATGGAATAATTGCAACGCCAAATAGGACTATTACGATCCAACCAGCCAGAGCTATATATAAAGATTTTTTGGTATTCCAGATCGATGCAAGTTTGCTGAATCCCATTGCTGATGGTGCGGCAACAAACTGAATTATTAAAAGGGATAATATTATGAACATTTGGTCAATTTTCAAAGCATCAGTTGCAAAGACAGTAGCTATTCCCATTACCGTTTGAATGCCATCATTGAAGAGCAGATATGCCGCGAGATAAATGAGGATGACTCTGAACTGCATTAGCTCTCTAAATGTTTTACTTAGCTCTGAAAGAGCAACACTCGGTGCTTTAGATATTGTGAGGCCCTCAATTTTATTAAAAATTACAGGTTCAGGTATTGTTTTCAAAGCCCAAAGAGACCATCCAAACCACCATAAACCGACTGAAGCGATACATAGCCTCAATATCAAATCAGAGTGATCACTTTGAGAAGTTAGTACCAATACAACGACGTGACCTAATAGCAGCAGGCCACCCCCGACATAACCAAAGGCATATCCACGACTGCTAACTTCATCTAATAAGTGTCTTGGGGCTATATGAGGAAGAAATGAATTGTAAATTACTAGCCCGCCGGCGAAACCAATATTACCCAATATGAAAGTTCCTAATAGCCAGGCCCACGGATGGGATGTGTATGCGGAGAAAAAACCTAGCACCGCAAACAGCGATCCTGCTATGGTGTAGGCCCATAACAAAGTTTTCTTGATTGGAATCCTATCGGCAATTACCCCTAAGATCGGACTTGAAATCGCCACTACTAAAGTGGAAATTGCTAGCCCTACACTCCAAGATGAGCTTCCCGTGAAATTTATCCCCCATAAAACAGCTTCTTCTCCTAAGGCATCTTTGAACAGCAAAACATAGTAGACTGGGAAAAATGCGGCTAATCCACTTGTAGCATAACCGGAATTCGCCCAGTCATACATACACCAGGCTCTAATTATTTTGCGATCTGATTTAGGCAGGTTGTTCAATTCTGGGTTCTTCAACAAATTTATTACTTAGGGTGGAAAATAGTTCCATACAACGACATACTATAGTCACAAAAATTTTATATCTACCCTGTTAACGGAAAACAGGGACAAATGAGGATTCCAAATGCTAGATTACTACAACGTAACTGAACTTCTTTCCACGGAAGATAGACAGATTCAAAATTCGGCTAGGGATTACCTTGATAGTGAAGTAATGCCTGGTGTAAAGGATTGGTGGGAGTCTGGTGAATTTCCAAAACATTTAGTTCCAGAGTTTGGTGAAATGGGATTCCTAGGATCTAATCTGCCCTCAGAATATGGTTGCCCCGGAGTCAACAACAAATCATATGGCCTAATAATGTATGAACTCGAAAGAATAGATTCAGGGCTTAGAAGCTTTGCTAGTGTTCAGAGTGCTTTGGTGATGTATCCGATTTACAGGTACGGTTCGGAAGATCAAAAGAAGAAATATCTTCCTGAAATGGCCAAGGGCAACATGATTGGATGTTTTGGACTTACTGAGCATGACGGTGGTTCTGACCCTGGTGCAATGAAGACTAATGCGAAGAAAGATGGTGAATCTTACATACTGAACGGTACGAAAATGTGGATTACCAACGGAAATATTGCCGATGTGGCCTTAGTTTGGGCCAAAGATGAGACAGATACGGTGAGAGGATTTCTAGTTCCTACAGATACCCCTGGATTCACTGCGAATAAAATAGAGCACAAGATGAGTATGAGGGCATCAGTGACTAGTGAACTGGTGCTGGAAGATGTCAGAGTGCCTGCTACTAGTATTTTGCCAGAATCTAACGGTTTGTCAGCTCCTCTGTCGTGTTTAACTCAGGCGCGTTACGGTATCGCATGGGGTGCCCTTGGCGCCCTTGAAAGCGTCTATGAAGATGCTCTTAGATTCTCTAAGGCAAGAAGCACTTTCGGGAAGCCAATTGCCTCCAGACAGCTCGTTCAAGACAAATTGGTAGATATGGTTACAGATCATACGAAAGGATTGTTATTGGCCTGGCGGTTGGGGGAAATGAAAGATGCAGGAACGATGGATTACAACCACGTTTCAGTTGCAAAAAGAGAGAATGTTCGCTCTGCTTTGAAAGCAGCTAGGAGTGCACGAGAAGTTCTTGGAGGCAGCGGAATCACGTTAGACTACGGTGTCATAAGGCATATGTTGAATTTGGAAACAGTCGATACATATGAAGGCACGAGGGACGTACACACTCTCATAATAGGCCGACATATTACTGGGGAAAACGCACTGGTCTAATTTGTGCCAATAGTTTTTACTCCAAAATCGCCGAAGGAGA
>PBWI01000100.1 GCA_002728195.1 Chloroflexota bacterium | reverse complement strand
TATCCAAACTAAAGCTGATTGCCAAAACTGAAACAATGATTATGGATGCAAGTGGGGCCGGAATCAATTTACCTACATTAGGTAATTTCGGAAGTAATAATATGATGGCCATAGTAAGTAGTGTAAGAGCTAACATAATACCCATTTCAGTACCCTGAAGCCATCCTCCTGAGAAAACTACATCAAGAGCACTGTGTCCAGTTTCTTCCGATGTAACAACATCGATTTTCGATTTATCAGTACTCTTAAATTGCCCCAACTGGGCAAGAAAAATCACTATGGCAAGTCCGTTGACGAACCCCAACATAACAGGATATGGAACTAAACGAATGAATTTGCCAAACCTGAGCAGCCCCGCGCACACCTGAATTAATCCCGTAAGAACGATGGTAGCGAAAAGATATTCAGCTCCATGAGCAACCACTAGGCCGACCATCACTACAGCCATGGCACCCGTTGCTCCAGAAATCATTCCGCTACGTCCGCCAAAAACAGATGTTATAAAACCAACAAAAAAGGCTGCGTAAAGACCTACAAGAGGTTCAACATGAGCGACAAAAGCAAATGCAATTGCCTCAGGTACAAGAGCTAATGCTACCGTCAATCCTGAGAGGATATCTTTTCTGGGGTTGCCTGCTAAATGGTATTTGCTTACGAGGGATAATATTGAGGATTCGAATAACAAGAATTTACACGTTTTATTTATTTTAGACTAAATCCTACAAGACAAATCAGTATTTATTGACCAAAAAGCATTAAATGTTTATTCGGAGTTCTGATTCTATATATCATGTAATATGAAAATTGCTCCCAAATCAGTTTGGATACTAATGCAATAGCGAATATAATAGGTGGGTTAATACAAAATATGATCTGAGGTCCAGATGTTTCCGGTGGTGTCTGAATCACACCTGGAGCGTTTTAATTATCCTGCGATAATTACACTAAATTTTGGGCATACAACGGAGTAACAATCATGGCTAAATCCAAAGAGAAACCGCAAAAGCAAAAGGAAACTACAGCCGAGTTTGTAAAACGACTCGCTGAAATGAAAAAATCCGACAAACGTAACGGATTAAAGAGACAATTTGGCCGCCACCACAGATAAGTCCTAAAGAAATACTTAAATTAAAAAGCTAAACAAGTCCTGTAATAGAAATTTAACCATATTTAAATAAGTTCCAATATTGCCAGGGAAACCTCCTCAGGGCGTTGCACAGGGGCATCGTGGCCTGCACCTTCCACAATCCGCCAATCAATAAGCTGGCCAAATTTCTCTTTATCTTTCCCTGTACCTTTGGAAGGGGTCCAAAGTCCGCTCTCTCCACCTCGAAGAACTATGGATGGAACTTCAATTACGGGTTCTTTTGCAAGCTCTTGCTCAATCTCTATAAACCTGTCTTCTCCAATAGCGTTCATATGCCTATGCCTGTAGGAATGTAGGGTAATTTCCACGAAATCAGGATTGTCAAATGATGGGGCGGATGCATCAAATGCCTCATCCGAGTACTTCCATCCTGGCGACCAGGTTTCCCACAGGTACCGAATAATATCTCTTCTATTTAGTTCAAGCCCAGCCCGGCCCTGTTCGGTGTTGAAATACCATTGATACCAAAGTTTTGCCTCAGCTTCAGCAGAAGCAGGTATTTCTCTATTGATCGTATCTTGAACAGCATAGCCACCTATTGAAACAAAAGACCTGACTAGATCTGGATGAAATATAGAGACAATGCATGCTGCCCGATTTCCCCAATCAAACCCTGATAATGAAAATTCATTAATCTCAAGCCTCTCAGCAAAATCCACAACGTCTTGTGCTATTGCCGCCTGCTGTGCCTTGCGGGGAATATCCGGGGATCTAAAACTAGTAGGTCCATATCCTCTTAGATATGGCACCAAGACCCTTTTACCCGCATCCAACAAATAGGGTATCACTCCATCCCAAGACCTAACATCATATGGAAATCCATGAAGTAAGATGACAGGAAACCCGTCTTCATCACCGTGCTCTTCGTATGCGATATTTAGTTCATCTGTGATTATGTAATTCACATCCATACTTCTTGTTGGACCTTTATTTGTTTATTCGATTGTTCTTGAAGCACCTTGAAAAAATTTATAGGCATTCCAATAGACTTCGTAAAGTTAACACGTCTGCTGTACCATGCGTAGGGCAACCGTGGAGTGCCTCTCCTAATGCTAGGCAATTTCAGTAAAAAAAATAACCTTGGAAATCACGTTAATTATAAATGGTGGGTTCTTTTTGCAGTCTCTATTGGACTGTTTACTTCAGTTTTTGATCATGGCAGTATCAATGTAGCGCTTCCTTCCATTGCAGATCAGTTTGATACAGACCTGCCAACTACTCAGTGGATTGTCATTGGCTATGGGTTAACCATAGCCGCTCTTCTATTACCCATGGGGCGCCTTTCTGACATTTTGGGCAGAAAAAAAATATACCTAATTGGTTTCACGATTTTTGCCGCTGGTGGATTTCTTGCGGCGATTTCTCTCAACATCGAATTATTGATAGGGGCCAAAATACTCCAGGGTGTTGGTTCTGCGATGACCCAGGGTACTTCAATGGCGATGGTAATATCTGCTTTCGGTGATAAAGACCGAGGAAGAGCTCTTGGTCTAACAATGAGCGTAGTTGGAGTAGGAGCAGTAGTAGGACCAGCCATAGGGGGATTTCTGGTCGATTATCTTGGTTGGGAGGCGGTTCTTTACACCACTGCCGGATTAGGCATAGTTTCATTAATAGCTGCCATGATTATATTGGATAGTAACCGTAGCGGGGGAGGTGATGGCACAGATGATCACTTCGACTGGATTGGTGCTACTTTTTCTGCAACTACACTGATTTCACTGCTATTAGCAATGACTCTCGGATCCCGTTACGGATGGGATTCATTGTCTGTCATTACAGGCTTCGGAATCTTTTTGGCATCCGCCGGGTTTTTCATTTGGTGGGAATTATACGTTAAGGCCCCAATGTTAAATCTCAGACTATTTAGCAGAAGCTTATTTGCCACTGGAGTATTAGCCAGCTGGTTATCCTTCCTAGGAACTCAACCAGTAAGGTTTCTTATCCCGTTTTACCTACAATTCGTTCTAGGATTCAGCCCGTCCATGATTGGATGGATCATAGTACCTAGCGCATTTTGTATGGTGGTTGCTGGACCAATAAGTGGTCGCCTTTCTGACAAATACGGCTGGCGCATATTTAATGTGGGAGGAATGTCGGTAGCTGCTATTGGGCTACTAATACTTGTGAATATCGATACGAAAGATTCTATATTGATAGTTCTAACTGGAATGATTGTTCAAACTATTGGCTCAGGAACTTTTTGGCCATCTAACAATAGTTCTATATTGAGTGTTGTTTCTC
Organism: Chloroflexota bacterium; assembly: GCA_002728195.1. Classification (GTDB taxonomy): domain Bacteria; phylum Chloroflexota; class Dehalococcoidia; order Lucifugimonadales; family UBA826; genus UBA11996. Next base: position 1,789 of record PBWI01000100.1, on the reverse strand, counting down.
CTGCAAGTTATGGAGTCATAGCATCATTTACAAATTTGGTGAGGAATTCAGGAAATGTCGTTGGTATTGCAGTATCAACTGCGATTGTTACAGGGACAATGGGTTCATTGGGCCACCCTCCAACTCTGTCCGCAATAAATGAAGCAAGTGACGGTCCAATATTAAGTGCCTTCACGATAGGCTTACAAAACACTTTTTATGTGTGTATTGGATTCACTCTAATAGCTGCTTTGGCTTCCCTGATAGGCACATCCAAGAAGAATTAGTCCTGGTGATGCTGTTATTAGCAAAAATTTACCATTTAAATTTATGCCTAAGTTTGAGTGTCCGCTCTACTGGAGAATACCAGCCTTGCGGAGCGTGGTCACTCGTATGTAAATAGCATTCTATTTTTACTGAATCGCTATTTTCAGTGAATGTTAATCTTCGGCTCATGGGCATGCATGTATGGCCGTGATATTTGGTTAAAGCTGAAATATTGGCGAAATTAACTCCATATTTTTGTTCAATATGGCTCCTTCCATTTACTACATCGTCTGGATGCGTATGAGTATGTGCCCCCAGCCACATATCAAGGGCAGGTTCATTTGACTCTAAAAATGATTCTATTCGACCAGAATCAGGTTGGCTCCCCACGAAATATATAAAAGATGAACCTTGAGGGTCTCCATCTGAAAATTTCCCATGATAGTTTCCATCACAACCTTCATTTAACCCTGTAGCGACGGTGGTTTCTTTGATCATGTGATGGGCACAAGTCACAACGATCCTATCCTTGTTCTCCTGCACCTTTTCTTTCCACCAAGAAAATGTCTCTTCGCTAATCGCACCGGCTGGATAACCGCCTTTATCACCTCGGCCAATTGGAGGAGGAAGGTCGTTACGGTCCGCAATCATAAGAAAGGTTATATTGCCAACTTCGAAAGAATAATGTTCCCAATTCCCCGACACTGGAAAAGGTCTTTTTGAATTGTGTACGTGGGAAAACTCGGTATTTTCACCCATAGGATCTACCCATTTTTGGAACCACCATTGAGTCGGATTTTCCGTGAAATGGGAACTATCGTGATTTCCGATTAAATCATAAAAATCTTCCCTACAATGTTTTTGTGAAGAAAGATACTGCTCCACAACCATTTCCCCTTCTTCATCATCAGGAGGGAGTTGTGAACCAGTGAAGTCTCCAAGGTTTACACAAATATCCCAATCAAATGGTGGACCTCCATCCTCTCCGCCTTTTTCAGAATGTTGGATCGCCTCTGACAAGCTGTACCTACCATGTTTGATGTCGGTTCCAACATGAGCATCAGATATAGCCCATAGTCTGAATTTGCCTTCTGTCATAAATAGATTCCCCTAAAAATGTGACCTTAGGCGAATATTAACATTCTGATTAACAGACATTAGCCCTAGTAAGGTTAAACGAAAAAAAGCGTCACCAAGTTCATCATATATTAGCTAAACCCTTATAGTATTAGCTAAATTGACAACAAATAAGTCATGAATTACGATTGGTCGTCGAACGTATTGAATGTATGAAAAATAAGGGTTTAGAAATTAGCCCAATGCGACCAGTCTTTATCAATAGCGAAAAAATGGATTACGGCAATACTTGCTGTATTTGTTGTTGTTGTAAAGATGAAGAGAGGTCCATGGACTTGTAGGCTACATTTACCTCAACGTTCCAATCGGACCTCCATCTAGCGAGGTCTTTTTTTTTGCCACGTGATAGTCAAATTCTCCTAAGGAGTAGAAAAATGAACTTTAAATTGTTATCCGGATTAATTCT
>PBWI01000109.1 GCA_002728195.1 Chloroflexota bacterium | reverse complement strand
GTGACCGCTGACTCCGTCAAAACTCTAGTGGTTTCTTGGAATGAGGCAGCTGCTAAGAAACTGTCCATATGTAGAGAGGCTCTAGTTATACCCAATAATATGGGTATGGCAGTTGCAGGGTCCCCACCCTCAGCAATCACCTCACCATTTTTTTCTTCAAATTCCTTTCTATCCATAGGGTCACCTGGTAGGAATTCAGTGTCTCCTGCCTCATTGACTTGTACTCGTCGCAGCATCTGTCTAATGATGGTTTCAATGTGTTTGTCATGTATTGGTACTCCCTGTGATCGGTATACCTTTTGGACTTCCTCAATCAAATAGGATTGAACAGCTTCTCTTCCTTGAATTTCCAGGATTTGTTGTGGGTTTTTAGGCCCCGAGGTGATCGCTTGTCCTGCCTCTACCTCATCGCCGTTAGTTATTTCTAAGTGAGACGCGGCTGGGATGGCGTATTCTCTTTGTTCTTCGTCGGTCCAGGTTATTGTGATTGTCGATCCATCAATTCCAACTGTTCCGGAATTACGAGCATGTATAACTGAATCGTCTTCCGAGTCTTTAGAAGTGGCAATCGGTGTTCCAATTATTACTGTACTACCTTTCTTTACCGTAGGTTTATATCCTTCCAAATTGTACTCGTCTACCAATTCCTCTGAATTGATTATGCGAGCTGTGCGACCTTCAGGGGCTTCGATAATTTCTGCTTTTCCTGAAATTTCTGATAGTACTGCAGCTCCACGTGGCGATCTGGCTTCAAATAATTCTTCTACTCTTGGTAGACCACTAGTTATGTCTGCCCCTGCTACTCCACCGGTATGGAAAGTTCTCATAGTCAATTGTGTACCCGGTTCTCCAATACTTTGAGCAGCTATTATTCCCACTGCATCGCCAATCATTATTGGTTGTAAATTAGCCAAAGAAAGACCATAGCACAATTTGCAAAGCCCTTTATCGGCTTGGCATGATAGTGGAGATCTCACCTCTACCACATTGACTTCCAGTTCTTTTAGAATATCAATGTCCTCTTCCCTCAAAGGTTGGTTGGCTTCCATGATTACTTCCCCCGTTTCTGGGTTTGCAATAGGTGCAGCCGTGTATCGATATTTGATTCTGTCATAGAACAGGTCTTTCAATGTGTCGTCATGATAGTCTTCTACAACAATTCCCTGGGTCGAGCCGCAGTCTTCTAATGTAACAATCACCTCTTGAGCAACGTCTATGAGCCTTCTAGTGAGATAACCACTGTCTGCTGTTCTTAATGCTGTATCGGCAAGCCCTTTTCTTGCACCGTGAGTCGAAATAAAGTATTCGAGAACGGTTAAACCCTCCCGAAAGTTGGACTTGATTGGTCTGTCAATAATTCGACCGCGAGGGTTGGACATAAGTCCTCTCATCCCCGCCATCTGCCTAATCTGGGCTATGTTTCCTTTAGCTCCAGAATTAGCCATCATGTAAATTCCTCCGTAGTTCGGCAGATCTTCGGCTATGACTTGGGTTAGTTTATCGTTTGCATCAGTCCATATTCTGACCGTGGCATTGTAGCGTTCATCTTCTGTTATCAATCCGTCCATGTATTGCTCTTCAAGTTGATTTACTGCTTCCTCAGCTTCACCTACTATGTCCGACTTTTTCGTCGATACTTTCACATCATTAATTGCAATGGAAACGCCTGATTTTGATGAATTTCGGAATCCTAGGTTTTTAATATTGTCTAAGACTACGGCAGCTTCTTCGTTGCCTAACAGCCTGAAGCAGTGACCAGTTATCTCTTTCAGTTTGTTTCTTTCCACCTCTTCGTTTACGTAAGGTAGATTTTCAGGAAGGACATTATTAAATAAGATTCTTCCAACTGTGGTGTCAAGTAGTTCGCCAGACTCATTGCGGGCATGTATAGGAGCTCTAAGAGCTATTGCGCCCACTTCGTGAGCCAGTATCGCATCTTCGAAATTGGCGAATTTTTTTCCAATACCATGCGCATTTTCATCAGTGGATGTCATGTAATAGCATCCCAGAACCATATCCAGTGAGGGAGTAACGATAGGTTCCCCTGAGCTCGGAGCGAGCATGTTGAAGGTGCTTAGCATTAGTCTTCTTGCTTCTAATACTGCGATCCTGGACAGAGGGACATGCACTGCCATTTGGTCTCCGTCAAAATCTGCGTTGAAGGCTGTACATACCAACGGATGAACTCTTATAGCACTACCTTCTATTAGGACTGGCTCAAAGGCTTGTATCCCGAGCCTGTGAAGAGTTGGTGCCCGGTTCAGCAATACTGGGCGTTCTTTGACAACTTCTCCTAATATTTCCCAGACCTCTGATCGATTACGTTCTGCTAGTCTTTTTGCACTTCTTATATTGTGGGCATAACCTTTCAGGACCAATCGATGCATAACAAATGGTTTAAACAGTTCTAATGCCATTCGTCTCGGTAATCCACATTCGTTTAATTTTAATTCGGGTCCCGCAATAATCACAGATCTCCCGCTGTAATCTACTCGTTTTCCTAGGAGATTTTGTCTAAATCTTCCTTGTTTGCCTCTAAGAAGATCTGATAGTGATTTAAGTTTATGGTTATGGCTTCCGGCTACTGCTCTGCCTCTTCTTCCATTATCTATCAATGCATCCACTGATTCTTGGAGCATCCGCTTTTCATTTCGAATGATAATTTCAGGTGCTTGTAATTCTATAAGTCTACTGAGCCTATTATTTCTATTTATTACTCTTCTATAGAGATCGTTTAAATCACTAGTGGCAAATCTTCCTCCATCTAATTGAACCATCGGACGCAAATCTGGTGGTAGGACTGGCAAACTGGTTAGGATCATCCACTCTGGTCTATTCGTGCTTTTTCGGAATGACTCAACTACACGCAGCCTCTTGATGGCCTTTTTCCTTCTTTGGCCGGAGGTGGATTGCATTTCCTCTTGTAATTCATCTCGAAGGTCATCAAGATCAATGTGGTTCTGGAGTACGTATAAAACTGACTCTGCTCCCATACCAGCCTGAAAAACCCCAGGGAAGCTGTCTCGACTGTCTCTGTACTGTGTTTCAGTTAACAGTCTTGTGACTTGAATTTCTTCCAGAGAGGATATTTGATTTTCAATAGCATTCAGTATTTCCTCAAATTCATCATTAGTTCCAGCTATGGATTCTTCAATTTTTTCGTCCCGTTCTTTTTCTAGAGATTCGATTTTGTCGATATTTTCTTTTGTCTCTTTCGTGGGTTCTGATTCATCATCCTCTGTATTGGATTCTTGATCTTCTGTTTGAGCCTGTAAAGAATCTATCTGAGACTGGTATTCCTCAGTTATTGTGCTTTCTATCGCTTCTATCTTTCCGTCTTTTTCTAACGTTTTCTCTTCTAAATTCGAGTGGAGTTGTTCAAGTAACTGACTTTTTAATTCCTGGTCAACATCAGTTACCAGATATTGGGCGAAATATAGGACTCGATCTAAGTTTCTTGGGGATAAATCTAACAGCAACCCCAATCTGCTTGGGGTACCTTTTGAGAACCAGATATGAGCTACGGGGGCAGCTAAGTCTATATGACCCATCCGTTCTCTTCTTACTTTGGATCGGGCTACTTCGACTCCACATCGATCGCACGTAACACCTCTGAATCTTATTTTCTTGTATTTTCCACAGTAACATTCCCAGTCTTTGGTAGGGCCGAAAATCCTTTCACAAAACAATCCATCCTTTTCAGGTCTTAGTGTTCTGTAATTGATCGTCTCTGGTTTGGTTACTTCACCCCAAGACCATCGCTGTACATCGTTTGGAGATGCTAGCGATATTGTTATTGCGTCAAAATCATTTCCTGGTTGGGCCATTTCAAATTCTCCGTGAAAATTAAGGGATTGTAGGTAGGTGAGCTACTAGTCGTCCCCTCCTGGTACAGGCCTGTCGTCTTCAATTGACTCAGGTTCCTCATTTTCATTGATTTCATTTTCAGCGATTTCAGAGATGGTTGTCTCAGAATCATCACTTTGACTATCCTCGTTAGAGTCATTATTTAGAGCGTTCTCAAGTAAGGCTAATGGGTTTGATATTTCTGAAGACTCAGTAAATAGGCCCTCTTCTCCTGACAACCCCTGTTTTTGCATCGCTTCTACATCGTCATTTTCTAGTTCTATAGATAGGACCAGACTCTGAAGTTCCTTCATGAGAACATGGAAGGATTGCGGTATTCCGGGTTGTGCAACATCTTCACCCTTCACAATTGCCTCGTAAGTTTTGACTCTCCCTATTTCATCGTCTGATTTAATAGTTAACATCTCTCTTAGATTGTGAGCCGCACTATAGGCTTCAAGTGCCCAAACTTCCATTTCCCCGAATCTTTGTCCGCCTAACTGGGCCTTACCACCCAAAGGTTGTTGTGTTATCAAAGAGTAAGGTCCCGTGGCCCTTGCATGAATTTTATCTTCAACAAGGTGGATTAGCTTTAGCATATATATGTATCCCACTGTGACTGGTTGGTCAAATAATTCTCCTGTTCTCCCATCATAAAGAGTGGATTTTCCTAGCACAGGGGCAGCCAAACCGTAATCTCTGTTTAGGACTAAGGCTTCTTCCATTAAATCATCCACGGTCATTCCAGAAGTGTCTTTATTTGCCACTTCTTCCATCCATATCTTTAAGCAAGCATATCTAGCAGCATCTGGAGTGGACGCCACAAAAATGTCTTGGAAGTCAAAACCTCTTTTTTCAAGAAATTCTGAGATCCTATCTAAATCGACCATGTCTGGGTCACTATCTAATACTGATCTTGCAGGGACTGCATCTGATTGTTCAATAATCCATGCTTTGGCTAATTCATCTTCTATTGCTGAATCTTGCGCACCATCAAAAACTGGAGTCTTTGCATCAAATCCTAGCCTTTTTGCAGCCCATCCGAGGTGAGTTTCAAGTACTTGTCCTAGATTCATTCTTGAAGGAACACCGATTGGATTGAGTATTATGTCGACAGGGGTACCATCTGGTAAAAATGGCATGTCTTCTTCTGGCAGAATCTTTGCGATGACTCCTTTGTTTCCGTGTCGCCCGGCCATTTTGTCGCCTTCTGTGATTTTTCTTGTGTGTGCTATCCACACTCTCACTAATTTGTTCACGCCCGGAGACAGATCGTCTCCGTTGTTTCTATCCAAAATTTTCACGTCTATTACTTTACCTCCCTGTCCGTGAGGTACGTATAACGATGAATCTTTGACGTCGCGCGCCTTTTCTCCAAATATTGCCCTTAGCAGTTTCTCTTCAGCGGAAAGTTCGGTCTCTCCTTTAGGTGTGATCTTCCCTACCAATATGTCTCTGTTAGAAACCTCTGCTCCTACTCTTATAATCCCTTCTTCATCCAGATTGCGAAGGCTATCCTCGCCGATGTTTGGAATATCTCGTGTGATTTCTTCCGGGCCGAGTTTGGTGTCTCTGGCTTCTACTTCATGTTTTTCAATGTGAACTGATGTGAATTTATCTTCCTTGATGAGTCGATTACTCAGAATAATTGCATCTTCAAAGTTGTATCCTTCCCAAGTCATAAATGCCACTAAGACATTCTGGCCCAATGCTAATTCTCCACTGTCAGTAGACGAGCCGTCTGCCAGAACGTCTCCGTGCTTGACAGTTGTTCCTTTGTCGATAATTGGTCTTTGGTTGATACAGGTACCCTGGTTACTTCTATGGAATTTCACCAGGGAATGGGTAACTTCTTTACCCTCCTTGTCTGTCACAATTATCTGGTCTCCAGTCACACTTGTGACAACCCCGTCGGTTTTACTAACCATCACTTGACCACTATCTCTCGCCACTCGCATTTCCATACCAGTTCCTACAAGTGGTTTTTCTGGTTTTAGTAGTGGCACTGCTTGCCTTTGCATGTTCGATCCCATTAGGGCACGGTTGGCGTCGTCATGTTCCAAAAATGGAATCAATGAAGTGGATACACTAACTAGCTGAAGGGGTGAGACGTCCATGAATTTAACGGAGTCAGTCTGCTCCATACCGACTTCTTCCCCACGTCTAGTCTCAATTCTGTCGTTGATGAATTCGCCAGCTTGATTAATCGCCGAATTAGCCTGAGCAATATAAAAGTCCTCTTCATCATCTGCTGACAAATGTACGATGTCTTCTAAGTCATTTGACACATAAGGTTTGACATTAATAGTTTTGTTTTTCTGAGCCGAAATTCTCCCCGATGTTCTTACAGAAATTTGGGTTCCTTTTTTGACAATGGTTTTACCATCGTCAGCTTTGATATCTTCAGTAGGTGTATGGCCTATCAATTCTTCTGGATCACCATTGTCAACCTGAGTTAAAATCTTCCGATAGGGTGTTTCTATGAACCCAAATTCATTGGTTCTAGCGTATGTTGCCAAGGAAACTAAGAGGCCGATATTGGGGCCTTCCGGGGTTTCGATTGGACAAATCCTTCCATAATGGGAGTGATGAACATCTCTTACGTCGAACCCAGCTCGTTCTCGCGATAGACCTCCAGGCCCAAGGGCTGACAGTCTTCTTTTATGGGTTAGCTCAGCAAGAGGGTTAGCCTGGTCCATAAATTGTGAAAGTTGTGAACCGCCGAAAAATTCCCTTATTGCCGCCACTACAGGTCGTACGTTAATTAACGCCGCTGGGGTAGTACTTTCAGGATCTGGCTGAATGGTCATTCTTTCCTTAATAACTCTCTCCATTCGAAGAAGTCCCACTCTTACTTGATTTTGGATCAATTCACCAACAGCTCTGACTCTTCTGTTGCCCAAATGATCAATATCATTCGCCCTACGCGCCGAGTTGTTAACCTGAATAAGCCGTTTAAGTAGGTTAATGATATCTTCCTTCGCAAGGATTCTATCTTCTAAGTTGCCATCTCTGTCGGCATTTTCTGCACCTTTCAAGTTGCGATCCAGCTTGTATCGTCCAACTTTCCCTAGGTCATATCGCCTACTGTCAAAAAATAGGGAATTTATTAAGGATTTGGCGTTTTCTGCATTTGGTGGTTCACCTGGCCTTAACCTTCTATAGAACTCAACAAGTGCTTCTTCTTGGTTTGTGACGCTTGAATCTTTATCGATAGTCGTTTGTAGGAATTGATGGTCAGGATTTGTATCTACATCACTGAATAATTCCAATATTTCTTCATTGGTTTCATATCCCAAGGATCTTAGGAATGTTGTAACCGGAGTTTTTCTTTTTCTATCGATTTTGACGTAGATAACGTCTCTGTTGCTGGTTTCAAATTCGATCCAGGCTCCCCTGTAGGGAATCATTTTAGCTGAGGCCAAGGGGCGACCTGTGGCCGCGTCTCGATCTTCAGTAAAATACACTCCTGGGGACCGAACCAACTGGCTGACTACAATTCTTTCAGCCCCATTGATTATAAAGGTTCCTGCAGTGGTCATTATTGGGATGTTCCCAACATAAAGACGTTGCTCTTTTATCTCTCCCATTCCAGGGCCAGCTGCGTTAATCTGTAAACTAACGGTTACGTATAGGGCAGCCTCAAAGGTTTTTTCTTGGCTCCTACAATAATCTTCGCTGAATTTTGGTTCTTCAAACTCAAAATCCACAAACCGCAGAGAGAAGCGAGGGTTTTGTCCTTGATTATCTTCAATGGGGGAAATTTCATCAAAAAGTTCAGTTAGTCCGTTTGTAGTAAACCATTTAAACGATTCTTTCTGAACGTCAATTAGGTCGGGTACATCCAAAACCGTGTCAATTTTAGAAAAAGATTTTGTTTTAGGAAAAACAACACTATTATCCTGCAATGCAGAAGAGGCCATTAGAGTTACACTCCTTCAATGAGAGAAATATTCCTAGTTAGTACGGGAGAAAAGCTCTTCTGAAAAAGAAGAGCGGTAATTTAAAGACGTCAAGACAGGTGGGTTTGTTAATACGTTTGTGCAAATCAGCGCATGTGTAATCATACAGTCTTCCATTTTAGCTACTATATAACATACTTGTCAATACTAAGTTAAGCTTTGTTTAGCAAGACTAAACAAGTCCGACATCAAGACTTAAACCCCGAAGGGGAAATATTTGGATTCAAATCAGAACAGAGGAATTTTGCATGCTGACTTTGATGCTTTTTACGCATCTGTGGAACAACGAGACTTTCCTGAACTGGAGAATAAGCCTCTAGCCGTAGGTGGCAACCCTAGGAAAAGAGGTGTGGTTGCATCAGCTTCTTATGAGGCAAGGAAATTTGGAATAAAATCAGCCATGCCTATGAGTATCGCCGTTAGGAAATGCCCAGAGGTGGTAGTGGTACCGCCTAGATTTTCAGTCTATAGAGAAGTCTCTCAGCAAGTAATGGAACTGTTTAGAAATGTTACTCCTTTAGTAGAGCCACTTTCATTGGATGAAGCATATTTGGATGTTACTGAACTTATTCACCGAAATGTTACCCCGCCCCAAATCGCAAAAGAATTAAAAGATAAGATTGCATCTAATTTTGGTTTAACCATTTCTATTGGTGTTTCTACTTCTAAATCAGTGTCAAAAATTGCGTCAGGAATTAATAAGCCTGATGGTTTGACAGTTGTTCGACCAGGGGATGAAAGTTCTTTTTTGCATCCACTGCCAGTAGAAGTTGTTTGGGGAATTGGCCCCAAAAGTTCAGCAAAATTGCACAGCCTATCGATAAGTACCGTTGGAGATCTTTCTCTCCAATCTATCGAAGTACTTACCGATATTTTTGGGAGTAATGCGGTTCACATTAAAAATATTGCTAATGGGATAGATGATAGGCCAGTAATAACTCAAAGGGAACGAAAATCAGTTAGTTCTGAAACCACTTTACTGATTGATACTTCAGACCCTACATACTTGACCGAGATAGTAATGAGGCTAAGTGGTCAAGTTGCAGATGCATTAGTGCATAAAGATATACGAGGTCGCACAGTAAAACTAAAATTGAAACAATCTGATTTCACCACCCTAACTAGGCAAAAAACTCTTTCGGAGAAAGTTCAAATCTCCTCTGAAATCGCAGAATCAGCGTTGGAACTTTTAAATTATGAACTGAAAAATTCCGATGAAAAATATCGATTAATTGGAGTGGGAGTTTCAGGATTTTCATCAGCTGAGGCACTTCATGATGAAATGCAGTTGAGATTCGAAGGCTTTTGAATGAGTCTACAGATTTTCTATATGAATCGGATTTATAGGGTCAAATGGTTCGAATTCAAATACTTGTGAATAAAAATATAATTCCGCCTCTAATGTTCTCTTTATATTTTCTGATTTTCTAAACCCGTGTTGTTCTCCTTCAAATTCGAGATAAGAGACCGGAATACCCTTTGACTTTAGAGCAGAATACATTTTTTGAGATTGACTTGGTAATACAATTTTGTCTTCTAATCCTTGAAACAAAATCACAGGGCAAGATAAATCATCGGTATGGTTTATAGGAGATCTATCTATATATTTTTGGGTTTCCTCCGGATATTTTCCAATCATTGAATCGAGGTATCTGGATTCGAATTTATGGGTTTCTTCCGCTAAAGCAGTTAAATCACTGACGCCATAATAGCTAGCTCCTGCTTTAAAGAAATTAGTGAATGCCAGACAGGCTAAAGTTGTATAACCTCCAGCGCTCCCACCCTTTATGGCTATTTTTTCAGGATCAACTAAACCTTCCGAAACAAGATACTTGCCCCCACTAACACAATCATCAACATCACTTAGCCCCCAGTTGCCATTTAATGCTTTTCGGTATTCTGTACCGTATCCAGTACTGCCTCTGTAATTGACGTCCAAAATTGCAAACCCCCTATTCGTCCAGTATTGAATACCTAAATTGAGGGTGTTAGAAGTGGCTCCGGTCGGTCCTCCATGACTAAGTATTATGAGAGGTGGTTTTGTAGAATCGGGAGCTTCAAAATTCACATTGGTGGGTGGGTAATAAAATCCGTGGCATTTTTGCTCATCGGATGTCATATATGTCACTGCTTGTGGTTTTGAAAAGTGAGCAGATTCTATTTTATTTTCAGTTGATTCTTGCACCTTTTGAAGTTTTGGGACGCTTTCAGATTGATAAAGGTACAAGGTATACGACGTGTCCGGTGATCCTACAGTGAACAACGCTTTTCCGTTACTGGCTTTTAACCCTGATCTATTGATCTCAGTGATTGTAGGAACAGTTTCTATATCAGTTAGATCAAAAGTGGTGACCTCTATGAGCCCAAGTTTCCAAAACCCTAAGTTGTTGTAGCAACATAATATTTGCCCACCATCTATAAAATCATAGAATCTAGAGCCCAGGCCCCATTGAGCTTGTGTGAATTCGGCATCATATGGTGTGAGATTGTGCGAAACTCCGTCCTCATACTTGTATATGTTCCACCATCCCGAAAGATCAGACACATAGTGTAGTACTCCACTAGGAGACCAAAGAGGGTGGCAAATGGATTCTCCTTTTCCTAGGATCTTTCTGTCATTTCTGATTCCATTCTCTTGTAAATCAGCAATGTGAAGTTCCGTGGAATCCCAAGGCATATTGGGGTGATTCCATTGAACCCAAGCCAGATGTTCACCGTCAGGACTAATTACGGGAGAGGAATAAAAATCCGCTCCACTAGCTATTGTGGAGATTTTTCCATTGTTCAAAAGGTCGACAGAAACTAACGAGTTAACAGGTTCTGTTTTGTCGTCGTGTTTTTCGGCAACGTAAATAATGCGGTGATTTTTCGAGTCTATTACACCATCAGCGAACCTGAAAGCAGGATTATGTGTTATTTGAGATGGATCAGCGCCCGTCAGGTTTGTTTTGTATATTTGTTGGTCTGAAAAATTAGAAAAATACACATCATCTTTATGTGCAAGAAAGGCACCCCCACCATACTCATGGACACGAGTTCTGGCGTTAAATGATTTAGGTAATATCTCATGTTTTACGCCATTTTCAGACTGATACATGATAGTGTATCGGCCACCTTCCAAAGGTCTCATTTCTTGCCAGAATATGTTTCCATCCGATATGAAAACATCTCCTAAGCTAATTGAATCCGAAACAATTGATTCGGTAGTTATCTGAGATTGCCAAGCACCATACGGAGCGACTTTCCTTGGAGTCATTTTGATAGTTTTCCTGAAGTTATGGAATCAAGATAGCGGAAATAATTTTTCTTACGGTCTGTGTTAATGGTCCAGTTTATTGGTATTAGCTGGTATCCGTTTTCATAATCTCCAAACGCAGCGTTGCCACCAGCTCCCTCGCCTGGATCAAAATATCCCCATCCGGCATAGGAATTTATTGCACAATGGAAATTATTTTTTTCCTCGCCAAAGTCAAAGTGATCATCCTCGTTGAATAATATAGGCATATCGTGCCAACCTGTCAGTTCCCTGGTTTCCTTTACCATTTCAGAGATTCGGGCGGGATCTGTGACACCGTTTCCATGCAGCAATATAAAATCGGACGATTTTGCAACATTATTTCCTGGGATTGTATTGCCGCCATAACTTGTTCCAACCAAAAGTCTCCTAGAATTTAAATTTACTGACTTGGCTAGATTAATTAGTTCGTGAACTCTATGGGGTTGCAATATTTCGTGTTCATATTTTGGAACGCTACACTCGTTATTTATCTCAATGGCAACGTTTTGATAGCCATTAGAAAGTATCCATTCACACGTGTTACGCACAGCACATTTTACGGACTCTTCGTCTTTTATTCTTTCGTCTTGTCCGAAATAAAAAAGACCAAGCAGGACCACCATAGATAGTTGGTCTGCTCGGTCTAATATTTTCTTAAGTCTGAGGGTATATTCGATTTTTAGATTACCATCAGGAGTAAATCCTGAACTATTCCAAGGTTGAGATTCCGGAGATGGTAACCCTTTCCATATTTCTGAATCGCTTCCTGTCATTCCTTTTTGATTCATAAATTCCCGAAATTGATTTAGGCGGTAATACCCTGAAGGAGCACCACCTTGCAAATTTACAGTTATGGCTGATAAGCCGCGATCTTTGTATTCCGGCAACATAGCAACAAACTCATCAGTATTCCTGTCCGCATCCCATTCACCAGTATCAGGGTAATTCCAGATATCACGAGTGTAGGGGTTTTCATCATCAAATACTGCGTTCACCATTCTAGCGTTAAGAAGTAGGCCCTCAACGCTTTTTCCTCGATACTCAATATCGGGGTAGGTTGGAATTCCATCTACTAACCATTTGTTCTCTTCGATAGACACCCTTGCCATTGTTGTTTCCCTTAATAAACTTTAATTAGCTGCTCTTCGGGATCCTCCCATATCTGATCCTGGTAATGGCACTGTTCCAATGATTTCATCAGCCTCAAACTGATTTATTTTGTCATTACCGTAACCAAGAACCTCTTTCAATACGTACGAATTGTCTTGTCCTAGGCACGGTGCTGGATTATGAATCACTTCACCATTGGAACTTTCAAATTTGAATATTGGCCCAGTCATTGGATAAATTCCTGCTGATGGATGGTCAACTATCTGAAAAAAGTCCCTTTCATTTAAATGAGGGTCAGCATAGCAATCAGCACCGCAATCCAACACAACTCCCGCAGTTATTTCAACCGATTGGAGTCTATTCAATACATCGTACCTGTCCTGAGGATAAGTCCATTCGTTGATGATTTCATCGATTTGATCGTGGTTTTCCTGTCTACCCTCCAAAGTATCGAATATCTTTGTATTTAGTTGATTGTTCCCAACTTTTCTTTTGAACTTATACCAATCTTCATCAGATTTAATGGTTATTGCTATCCATTTATCCTCACCGGAACATTTGTATACTCCCTGAGGGGCGAAATCTGGATGACGATTACCTCTTCTTTGTCGAGGATAAGATTGCATTTGATTTTCGAGATATATTTCTCCGAGATGTGTCATAAATGACTCTGCTTGAGATAGGTCTATAAATTGGCCTTCCCCAGTTTTTGCTCTGTGAACTAGGGCTGAAGCAATAGCCATTACTCCATTGGTTGCGGCCACAGCATCTGGGTGGTGAACCAGTGAATTGGAAGAGTGATCCATATCAGGATAGCCTCTCAAAAAAGAATGTCCTGTTATGGCATCTATTGCCATTCCCATACTCCGGTAATCAGCATAAGGTCCAGTGTTTCCGTAACCTGGCATTAGCATGTAAATTATATCTGGTTTGATTTTCCTGACTTCGCCGTAGCTGAGTCCAAAATTCTCCATCACTGTCCGAGCGTAGTTACAAAATACAACGTCACTTTGAGACACCAAGTCTTTAAAAGTATTCAGCCCTTCCTCTGTTTTTAAATCAAGAGTGAGACTTTTTTTGTTTCTGTTTATAGCGTTGAAATTCGACTGACGATTCCATGGGTCATTTCCAGGGTCATCATCTGGATATCCACCGGCATTTGAAGGGGGATTTATTGGACCTCTTCCTATTCTTTGAATAGATTCAATCTTGATTACCTCAGCTCCCATGTCCCCCATTAGGCAGCCACAAAATGGACCAGCCCATATCTCAGATAATTCCAGGGCTCTAATTGTTGATAGAGGCTTACTGTCACCTAATATCATATGATTTTTTCCTTCGTTAGGATTTCTATCTCCTTATTTGACATTTGCAGGAGATCTTGAAGTACTTGGCTAGTGTTTTCTCCTAGGGTAGGGGCAGGTTTGATTGAGGGGTTGGATGTATTTGACAGCCGGAAAGGATCTCCCGTAAGTCGTAATGTTTGTCCACTTGGATGGGTTACATATTGAAAAAAATCTCTAGCAATGAACTGTTCGTTTTTGTGAACTTCTTCTGGTTCCAGTATCGGTGATCCGGGAACTCCTGCAGCTTGCACTGCCTGGAAAATTTCTTCTCTACTTTTGTCGTCTAGCCAAGCTTGAAAAATAGCTTCCAATTCCTCTTTATTTTCAGATCTCTTAATAGTGTCATCATATTTCGAGTTGGTCATCAAATCTTCTCGGCCGATCATTCTCGCAATATTAGGCCACATGCGTGGGCCTAAAGGGAGAAAACTAAAGTAGCCATCTTTGCATTTGAAGGTTCCAACAGCATACGGCTCTCTGGCACCGGACGCTGAGGTCCTGGGTTGTGATCTAGGGTCCGGTTCTCCTGCATAGATGTATGGAGCTCTTCTTCCTATTTGATGAGGATGCCCGGCCATACATTCTTGTATTGATATGTCTAGCCAATCCCCCTGACCAGTTAAGGTTCTTTTGAACAGGGCTGAGGCAGTAGCTGCAGCTGCAGCATTGCCTGCGAAATATTGAGCTATTTCACCGGCATATCTTAAGGGTTCTCTCTCTGGGAGCCCTTCCCTATTCATTGCACCTGTCATGGCAAATAGTGTTAATTCATCGTATGAGAAATTTCTATAAGGTCCTGTTTGTCCATAGGGAGTAACAGAGGTAAAAATAATTGATGGATTAATATTCTTGATTTGGTTGTATGCTAATCCTTTCTCCTCCCAATGGCCTGGGGTTTGGCTTTCAATCACAACATCAGATATTTTCATCAAATCAGCTAAGAGCTTTTGCCCTTTTTCACTACACAAATCCATGGAAATGCTTTTTTTCCCCGCGTTTAAATGGAGGAATAGTGGGCTATCATCAGCTCCATGGTTTTGGGTTGAACTAGTCCATTGCCTAAGAGGGTCACCTTCTAGGGATTCGACTTTAATTACTTCACATCCGTATAGTCCAAGCGTTTTTGCACAAAAGGAAGCAGCCAATCTATCGGAAAGGTCTAAAACTATGATTTCTTCGAGGGCACCAAAAGGCATATTTCAGTAATAAACTCTAGCTAAAAGGTAAGTGCCATTGTCCATATGTAGATAAGCAGTGTCAAACATATTGATCTGGGTAAAAACCTTGATGCTTATCGAGATCTTACTTTTCTGGACGCTACATATCTTTCACTTTCATAATTACAACTCCGTTTTGATCATATATTTTCTCTAGTTTTCCATTGAGCCCGCTATAGATTTTTTCTAATCCAGTGGCTGGGTAATAGAGTTTCTCTATCTCTCCGACAAATACGTATTTAATTTGGTATTTATTCAGAAGATCTTGTGCTGTCTGTAATCCAGGTGTTGTGTAAATGGCGTCAACATCATTCATTCGGGCATTGATTTCATTTTGGTCATCCCAACGCTGTTGCTGTTGGTGCCACTCCCAGCCTATGACTGTCGGGAGTCCTGAATGTATAGAGACTCGGCTACCCCAACGATATGAAGGCGTTATCCCCTCGAGGATGACCGGTGAACCATCAATGTTCTCTCTGAGCCAATGGATCGCTGCCATATCAGCAGATAAATTGATATCACCATTTGCATCTTTGTAAATCGAAGTTTCTGTGAAACCATACCCGTTAAGGGTAAAACGTGTTTTAGATGAAGTGAATCGGTCCTGTATTCTGTCAATAGTTCCTATGGTTGTATAAATTAGACTGCTCGTCCCCAGCAGGATTATGAGTATAGTCCATGGAAAGAAAATGGAACCTTTGTATGTAAATTGGCTTCTATTGAGTAAACGATACAGAAAGTAGGAGGATGTTATTCCTAGAATTATCCAGATTTGAAGGTAAAACTTGAACACAGTGTTCATCCTGTCTATATCGCCTTCAATTCGCCAGATATCAACGCCAATGGCCACAAAGAAAGCTCCTATTGCTAGAAGACAAGGAAAAAAGGCATCCGAATAAGAGCTTTTTGATTTTTTGAATATAAAAAAGCAGGCAATACATAAAAGAAAGATAGCTAGAACTGATATTGGAATCGTCCCTCCAAATGTTCCAGATAATATCCCCACGGCTACGTATGTGATGGTTAACAAAGCTACCAGAGTGATAAGTAAGAATTTAGGATGAGAACTATAAGTTCTTGCTAAGAAATATTTTGGAGATACCCACATTCGTAAAAACTTAATGATGGATGGATACAGAGAATAAGCACACCAGGATAAAACGATTGTTAAAAATAGGCCGTTTATAGAGAAAAATTGGAGAAAAGTAGTTGTGTTAGTAGTTCTTTCTATCGAGTTGAAAAAAGTTACAGTGTTGAGATGATAAGGAAGGAATAACAGATAGGATATAGCCATAGCGTAGGCAGATTTTCCGAATGTTCTGAAAAAGATCAATATACCTAAACCACCAGTTTGCCTAACTTCTCCTATTAGCAGAGCACCAATTACAACACTGGCATAAACTGGTACATCCCAGGTGTTAATTGCTGCCAAACAACCAACTGCCAATCCTAGGAATGATAGATTTGCTATCTGCTTCCACAATACTTGCTTTGTATCATTTAGAGTTATTTGAAGTGAGATACCTAACACTAAAAGAGTAAAAGGAATAGAAATTAAATGGGCATGGAGATCTGCAAAAAGGAACGTAAAGAATGGGAACTCCGTTATCTCGTGTCCAGGAGGGTCGGGGGGCATCATTCTACTACTTCTCCAGTAATCGAAATCTGTAAGAATGTTTGAACCATATCTGATTGAATCCCCCACTTGGTAGAGACCGTCCAGATTGCCAATTAAGCATACGAAAAACATAGAAATCACCCCAGCCACAGCAGGGGGTATCATATTTGTTTTCCTGTTTCCTGTGATCAGGTTCCTTCCTATGGAATATGCTGAACAAGACGCCAGCGCAAAGAAAGTAGCAATTGCCAAGTTATAGGCCACTTCTGTAGTTATACCAGTTAAGTGGATTAAAGAGGCCACTATAAATTGGCCCCAGTAATAATAATTTAGATATCCGCCTGAAAACCAAGGATCGTATGGAGGCATATAGGTTGATTTGACCACGGCGTTCAAATACGCCAGGTCCATCGGTTTTTCGCCGCCTCTATACGGATGCCATAGATCAGGATTCATCATTCGTATAAGAATAAATATCAGGAACAATCCCAGAAATAAAGTTTCGAGGCTTAATATTTTCACCCAATTATTTTTAAAATATGTCCATATATCCTGGTATATCCTCACGGTTATTGACATAGAAACTAAGGCGACTATTCCTATAGCAACCCATAAAGTAGATCTTCCGAAGCTTAAGAGATGTAGGCTAGATAAAAACCACGTGATGAAACATATTGCCAGTAGCCCTACGGTTTTACCCAATAAATATCCTTTGTCATCAAACCTTGAAAACAGCTGATAGCTGATCGGAAATGAGATCAAAGAAATTAGAGACAAATATCCGATCCAATGTGGCAGCGGGTATTGGTTTGCTCTAGATTCTTTGCTTACAATTTCTGACCATGTACCCCCTTTTTGTTGGATGATTTGTGTTTTCTCGGACATCATTAAGTCGTGAAATAGTTCTTTACTGTTCAATTGAGTTTGATCACCGGATATAAAAGTGATTGCATTTTGCTCAATGATGGCTTTTAGTTCGCTGGCCTTCAGTTTTTTTGTGTTAGAGAAAATAATTACTTTGGGATGGTCATATACGGAGAAACTTTCATCTGCAAACCCCCCGTTGATACTAAGGCCTTCATCGTATCTAAATGACTGATTTATTGATTCCAGATTTGTTCTAGCAAAAGAATCTTCATACATTTTGATTTTTGCAAAAGACATAT
>PBWI01000008.1 GCA_002728195.1 Chloroflexota bacterium | reverse complement strand
TTGGTGGCCTGTCTTTCTCTCTTCCACTAGGATTTGCATCATTACCAATAATTGTGCGATGAGCCAAATTATCGTGAGCGGCAGAATAGACTTGAACCTCAATAGTAAATACGTTACCCAGAACAGGAAAATTACTGGGTAGGGTAACAGTGTCCGTGGGATCAGGAATCGGTGTGAAATCTTGAGCATTGTTGCCTTGGTATTTCCCATGAAAGTCAAAGGAGTCAAACTGTATGTAATTATCTTGGTTATATTGACTCAGGGAACTCTGATCAACGATCTTATCCCCTGATGCGGGAGAGTATTTTATAAGAGGGTCGATTACATCACTACCACTTCTACTGAGTAGAGGCTCAACAATCGAAGTTGAGTTTGATGAAGTAGTGAGAACTGGTGTAGCTGTGATTATTGGTGTTAGCGGTTGTGTGGGTGCATCAGGGTTGAAGGATTCTATTAAAATCGTATATCCGCCGTGGGTTCCATCTAATAGCATAAAAACAACAGTGTATACGCCGCTTTCTGGTAGTTGTACATTGCTAACGAAGGGCATCATGTTATATCCGCTATCGTCATCCGCTCCTATCACATCACCAGAAGGCGAAATGAATTCCAGGTACCCATCTGAATCGGGGTTATCCGTGCTCACAGAAATGCTTATTGGGCTATTAATCATTTCTGAACTTGGAACGAATATCCATTCATCTATGTCACCTGAATATTCTATAAAAGCTTCATTCTTGATACCTAATCCGATCAATGAACCATCTTTTATTTGTTCTATGAGAGGTGGTGTTGGAGTAGGGGTTAGAGTCGTAGTGGGTGTTAGAGTAGGGGTGGGCGTGGGCGTCTGAGTAGGAGTAGGAGTTGGAGTTGGAGTTGGAGTAGGAGTTGGAGTTGGAGTAGGGGTGGGCGTGGGCGTCTGAGTAGGAGTTGGAGTTGGAGTATGGGGCGGAGTGGGCGTCGGAGTATGAGTATGAGTAAGGGTAAGAGTGAATGGAGTAGGACTCGAACTTGTTGTATTAATAGGATTAGGCGTCTGGATAGGTGGTGCAATTGTTGGCATTGGTGTGTAAGTAGGTAGAGGGGTATAGGTAGGTAAAGGAGTGTACGTAGGCAATGGAGTTAAGGTGGGTAATAGCCCAACTGTGGTTGTATTGAGCGTGGCCGCTCTGGGAGTTGGACTATTTGCAGGCCTTTCCGATAATTTGGCTTCTGCTGTAGATTCTGCTGCAATCAATGCTAACTTGGCTTCAACTGTGGCATCGATGTTTATATGACCGCCACTATCTTTTAAAGGAGGTGGGTCATCACTTTTTCCCGTGGCTTTCCCGACCGCATTACCACAGGCATAAATTGAGGTAATTGCGGCCCCTAATATCAACCATCGCATTAGCGTTAGCTTTTTCATTGCGGTCCTTAATGTGCTTTAAATATAAAGCTACCGAATTTTCAGAACAAGAGAGAAAACACCTAAATGTGTGTGGTTATAAAATGCTCACAAACACTTTGGGACGTAGGTCTTTTAGTGGATCCTTTTGAAAAACTAAATCTACAACCAGTAAATAAGCACTTTTGGGTGAGACGTGCTAATGTGGAGGGTGAGATAATCAAACCGTCGAAGGAGCAGGACTAATAGCAGTGACAACAATTGGAATTGTAGGGTGTGGAGCAATAGGTCAGGCACTTCTTAAGGCTTCGGAGACAGGCTCTCTTACCCTCCCTATAGCAGGCATCACCAGTAGAACAGAAGAATCGGCTCGCGCCTTTCTTACTACCCTTAGTAATCCTCCTAAATACTGTTCACAGACTGACCTTATTGCTAAAGCAGACCTTATTGTCGAGGCAGCGGGGGCCGCTGTTATACCTGAGGTGGCTTACGAGGTTTTTCAATCGGGTAAGGATCTTATGGCTATTAGCATCGGAGCTTTAGTTGAACATCCAGAGATATTGGATTTGGCTAGGCAGCGAAGTTGCAAAATTTATGCCCCATCTGGGGCAATAGTCGGATTAGACGGTATCAAATCCGCGTCGGCAGGGAAAATAGATAGTGTGGTAATGACTACTCGAAAACCCTTAGAGGCCTTGGAAGGTTCCCCTTATCTAATGGATAAAGGCATATCAGTCATGGGATTTACCGAAGAACAGGAAATTTTTTCTGGTTCGGCAAGAGAGGCTTGTCTAGGCTTCCCGGCCAACGTTAATGTTTCAGCTGCTGTTAGTTTTGCAGGAATAGGTCCTGACAGGACTCAAATTCGCATTATAGCCGTCCCTGGGTTGGACAGAAATTGTCATGACATAGTAGTGGAAGGGGAATTCGGTAGGTTACATATAGAGGTAGAGAATATTCCTAGCGAAAACCCACGGACGGGCAAACTCACAGTAATGTCTATCATTCGAACACTCCAAGGAATAGACGACGCATTGGTTCTAGGCACGTAATAGCCTATTTTGCATAATAGCAATGTTAGTGAAAATGCTTTAATAAATTGCTCCAAGTTGTTGCAGTCGAAAACAGCGTGTACCATCCCCACACTTGTAAAAGGGCAGCTACGTATTACTTAAGTTAGTTCATTTTAAGAATCAGGTAAGGAGTTTGAAGCATGGGAGAAATCACTGGAGANCAAATTATNGCGAAGGCACTGAAGACGCAAGGNGTGGANCATGGATTTGGGGTTGTAGGTATCCCAGTTGGGGGTATTGCCGGTGCCATGATGAAAGAAGGNATGACCTATCATGGAATGCGCCACGANATGCCAGCCACATACGCGGCACAGGCAGTGTCNTANCTGAGNGGNAATGGGNGNNTNGGNGTCGCACTTGCAGTNTCAGGNCCAGGNGTGNTGAATGCAGTAGGGGCCTATGCGAATGCATGGTCAAATCGATGGCCAATGTTANTACTNGGCGGATCCTATGAAAGATCTGGGCACATGCAGGGATTTTTCCAGGAAACTGATCAGCTGACTGCAATGCGACCTTACTCGAAATTTGCTGAACGTGTGGAAGACCCATACCGACTGCCGATCTATATCGCCGAGGCGATAAAAAAGGCGACTCATGGTACTCCTGGTCCTGCATACCTGGATCTCCCAGGGGATGTTATACAAAATAGCTGGGATGAAGACAAAGTAATTTGGGCTCCGAAGGTGATCAGCCCTCGGAAAACCTTATCCGATCCAGCTGATGTTGAGGCTGCGATTGCGGCTTTAAAAACNGCTGAGCAACCACTGGTTATTTTCGGTAAGGGCGTAAATAATGCTGACGCAGCTAGTGAGATGAGAGAGTTTGTTGAAAAAACCGGGATACCTTACCTCGCAATGCCTATGGCGAAAGGGATTATCCCAGATGACCACCCACAATCCGCTGCTGCTGGTCGTTCATTTGTACTACAGAATGCCGACCTTGTTGTGTTAGTAGGAGCTCGAATGAATTGGATGTTGCACTTCGGACTTCCCCCACGATTCAGAGAAGATGTGAGGGTGATTCAGCTGGATTTCAACCCAGAGGAAATTGGAGTAAATGTAGCGACTGAGGTTGCATTGATTGGCGACGCAAAATTAACTCTAGGTCAAATGATTGATGTGTTGGACAGAGATCAATGGAAATTCCCACAGGATTCAGAATGGTTGAATGAAGTTGGTGCTAAAGTGCGGGAAAATTCTGATACTGTCCAACAGATGATGGAGGAAGAGACATCGCCTCTAGGATATTATCGGGCGTTACGTTCCATCAATGAGAGTTTGCCAGAGGATTCGGTTTTTGTAGCTGAAGGTGCTAGTACGATGGACATTTCCCGTACTGTTGTCAATCAGATGCAGCCACGAACCCGTTTAGATGCCTCTTCGTATGGTTCTATGGGGTTAGGGCATGGTTTCGCTATTGCCGCTGCCGTTCAGACAGGTAAGCGAGTAATTTGTCTTCAAGGTGATGCAGCTTTTGGTTTTGGAGGGACGGAGTGTGAGGTGGCTGTGCGGCATAACCTTCCTATTACGTGGATTGTATTCAACAATGGAGGAATCGGTGGCCATGATCCAGAGATGTCTTCGGGTGCTGAATCAGGTTTTCTTCCACAAGGAGCCATGAACTTTAACGCTCGTTATGACGTGATGATGGAAGGCCTTGGCGGCGTCGGCTATAACGCTAACAACTCAGAAGAGTTAGATGATCATATCGACGCAGCGTTAAAGGTGGATGGACCATCCCTGATTAATGTTCCGTTGGCTCCTGATGCAAAGAGGAAGCCTCAGAAATTTGCTTGGTTGACTCGAACATAAGGGTAATCGCTCAACTTAATCGAGTNAGAGTTATTTTCCTTCAGGAGGGAATATGGGTATTTTGGTACAGAGGGAATTCACCGTCGCTGGTGACCACCGACAGGAGTTTGAACGTCAAAGTCGTCTTGGGACATGGGTAAAAATGCGTCATAATGGTGCACAAATGATTGCCTATGGCAGCTGGGCGTTTGGAGGGGCAGGTGATGTAGTGGTCACTCATTCAGCTTATTCAGATTTTGATCATTGGACAGCAACACGGCCCTGGGGTGCATTTTCAACGGATCCTGAACGTACCGAAGAAACTAGACAAATTAGTGCGATTTTTGCAGGTCGTCCACGTCTCATAGATCATTCCCGTACAACGATCATCGAATATGACAGCGAATTGTCTGAACCAACTCCTTTTTATCGCAAAAGTGGGGATGAGTTATCATCTTTACCACCGACTTATGGACCTCAGTCAATCATTGCAGAATCCCGCTATCAACTTCACCCTGGAACTGAAAAAGAGTTTCGCGAGTTGTCTNAAGAGACNGTATATCCTTGGCTTAGNGCTCATGATGCACGGATGGTGCTGTACGGTAAAGACTTGTTGGGGGCTCCGAGTGAGGTTGTTGAGCTCACAGCCTATCGTTCCATTAGCGCATGGCATCGACTGTTAACTCCGACTAAAGAGACAAAGCAGGTGTCTGCTGAACGACAATCACTGATCGCAGACTTACAGATACGTCTTTTGATGGTACAGACGAACTTTGGCGAGGAAATATAGAGACTAACATAGTTATAAATAAGTGATTGAACCTGTTCTGATATTGGTGGGATCTACAAAAAATTATCTGCGAATGTTTCAATCGATCTGACAACACCCTCTTTGGAGTCTCCTGCCATTGAAAGGACTAAATATTCTAAACCGGCTCTTTTGTACTCCTCTAAGTCTTTTTCTATTTGTTCTATCGTGCCGGTTAGATATGGCCTTTCTTCAGAGATANTAATAGGGTTGTCCGTTATTTTAACCGTGGCCCTGAGAGATATTCCAATTGCTGAATAATTTTTCTCCTGGCTTTCGCAGATGCTTTTTAACTTGTTTGTTTTATTTTCCAACTCAGAGGGCGTTAAATTTATGCCGTGCCAGAAATCACCGTAATTGGCAGTTCTAAGTAGAGACCTATCAGAATTGCCTCCTACCCAAATTGGTATTGAGCGCATATTAAATGGTTGCGGGAAAAGTCGCATTCCTTGGGTATTAATATNAGTCCCAGCATATTCGGGAGAAGGATCTGTTCCAGCATGCAATAGGAATTCCAAATGCTCGTCCGTCACAGATTCCTTATTTAGATAACTTGCGTCCATTGAGTCAAATTCTTCTTTCATCCACCCGCTGCCAATTCCCAGAATTAATCTTCCCTCAGAAAGGACATCTAAAGTTGAAATCATTTTGGTGTTTAACAAAGGGTTCCTGAAGGGGAGAACTAGAACACTGGTTCCTAGCCGTATGGTTTGGGTTTTACCTGCTATAAAAGATAGGGTCGTAAGGGATTCCAAGACATTTTGAGCATCGGGATTGGACTTGCCAGGGCCAAATTGTTGTGGATATCGTTCTGAAATATCGCTGGGATACAGGGTGCGATCGCTCACCCAAACGGATTCATATCCTTTTGATTCAGAAACTTTAAGTGCCTCAACCATTAAATCTCTCTGCTCAGATTCTTTATATACGGGAGTCGCAGCAGTTGTTAAGGCCATACCAAATTTCATTTTTAGAACTCCTAAATTTCTTTGCTGAGACAGTGAGTTTCATTTGAGGTGATAGCTAGATTGCTGGCGACACCTATACTTCACAATGCGGGGAGAAAGTCCAATATATTTTTATTCGAACTATGCGAATGATTGAACATATGGGTTCACAGTTCGAAATTTTCTGACTTTCCGACAGGATTCCATCCTAATAGTTCAGTGGCGTGAGAAGTATCCCTCCATCTCAATTTATTGTTTGAGATCGCATCAAAAATCTCGAATCTGATTGAATCTGGAGCACTCAAACAGAGGTCTATAATCTGAACACAATCAGCCTGGCTTAAATACCCAGGATAATGGCGAACTAACTTGGGTTTATCTGTATTTAATACCGCGCCTAACCTTATATTTATGACTGANATGTCATGATAGTCAGAAAAATACCGTCCTAAAGTCTCCCCAAATACTTTACTGACACCGTACAGACTGTCGGGTCTTACAGGGNCTTTATAATCCACCAATTCCCAATCGTCTGGGATTTTTTTGTGCTCACCACGAGCTATATGACCATATGGATAATCGAGTTCGTATCCGAGCATAGTACTACCGGAACTTGCAAATACGACTCTAGAAACACCATGTCTCCTAGCTGATTCAAAAACATTGTATGTACCTTTTATGTTTACTTCATTGGTATTTTNCCAATCGTTAACGTCTGCCAAAAAAGCTGATAAATGTAATACGGTGTCAATTCCTTCAAAAGCTGGCAGGATTTCATCGATGTTGGATATATCTGCCCTGNTTAGAGGTATACCTTCTATATTGCTACGATTCAAGGCACTAAANTCATATTTTTCTGATAGTCGNTCAATGACTAAGCCACCAATTAATCCGCTTGCACCGGTTATCAGAACTTTGGGATTNGCCATGTGTGGTCCTCCTAGGTGNAAACATTGTATTTTCTNAGCTAGCTTTGGCTAACTGAATTTGGGTANCACTTCGTCGACAAATAGTTTCATATCATCCAGTTCCTGAAACTTAGGAAAGGTAGTTATTACCAGATCGAATCCCATTTCGGCTAGTTGGTTCAACTGATCNCATATGGCGTTTGGGTCACCCGCAATGACCTGACCAGATGCATTCTTACCTTCAGCCATTCTTATGGCCTTTTTGTGGTCTTTGTCTATGAAGAATCTGGGGGCCAAAGTTTTCCGTATACTGCTATAGTCCCTTCCAAGGGTTTCACAATGCTGTTGAAGTACAGAGAGCTTCCTCGAAAGATCAGGTATAGGCCTCATCACATCATTCCACCAATCTGCATATTTGGCGACTACTTTCAATGTTTTCTGTTCGCCTCCACCCCCTAGCATTAGAATGGGCTGGGGGTCAGGTCTTGGTTCGCAAAAAACATTTTCAACCCGATAATACTCACCTTCAAAGTTTGCAGGACTATCTACCCACATTTTTTTAATCAACTGGACACCCTCTTCAAACATGTCTACTCGTATGGCCGCAGGTGGGTATTCATATCCATAGGATCTATATTCCTCTTCATACCAACCAGCGCCGTAACCAAGTATCAAACGTCCCATGCTCATTTCCTGTAGGCTTGCCGACATTTTAGCTAGGAGAGATGGATTTCTAAATGAGTTACACATCACTACTGTACCCAACAATGGCCCGGGGTATCTGGCAGCCATCCAGGTAAGCATGGTCCAGCACTCTACTCTGAATTCTGAACCATAATTCAGGTGATCAGATGACCAAATCGAACCGAAACTTTGAGATGCTACATCTAGCGACCTGTGGAGGTCATATAAATAGTTCCGCGGTGTGATTACTTCATAGCCTCGTTCACCACAAGGTGGGTTATACCCAAATTCCATTATTGGTTTCGCCATGAGGTACCTCCAATCTGAGTATGTTTTTGCAAATATAGCCTATTTGTACGTTTTAGTCAGAAACATGCCTAACATTTTTGTACAAAAACTAATTTTGTTTTCTTGTGTCCATGTCTATTATGTTTATAAATTGAATTACACAAAGAATTAACCTGGTTTAGGAGTCTCATAATGGGATCAAAAATGCTTACAGGAACTATGATGCTGGGTGGGATGATACTAGGCTTCATCATGACTTTTCTAGAGACTTCAACTTCGGAAACTGACAGCTTTGCTGTTGTGGCGCAACAGCTAATTGACAGCTCGATGCAGACTGCGCTTTCAGGAACGATATTCACTATTTCAATATTGGCTACTTTGATTGGTACGGCATAGTTGGCTCGTTCCATGCAAGGGGAAAATAGGTCTGGATCCGATATAGCTGGATTGGCTTCAGTTTTAGCCTTTTTGGCGGCTGCAATACTTCTTGTTTCAAGCGGCCTGCAAAATTCTTTGCTTGACACTTCCTATACAGAACGGGGTGGTGACCCCGCTGTCGCTTATGCCATTTCAGAAGGTATAGCGCATAGTTCCTTTTCTTTAATTGGCGCATCCATATTGTTGCTAGGAATAGCAATAGTTAGGCAAAAAAATCTGAACATCATATTAGGTGCATTTACTGGATTATTTGGACTATTGCTTTTGATAGGTGGAGTAATTCCAGCCGGAGACCCTGGTCTAGATTCAACCACGGCCATAGAGGCTGTAGGTGGAATAATATGGTTCATCGGGTTCATAGGTTGGTTCGTCACGACAATGGTCATCGGCGGATTTACAATCAAACAGGCGCGGGCGTAACCTGACTTTACAGGAAGTTCATCTGCAGCGGTCTCAAGTGGGTCGGCTGACCCCCTTGACGTAGGATGTAAGCCGATCAAGTTGACTGTCTGATTAATTTGCCTTCACTAAAATACATAAATATTCAAGGAACCAACGTGGAAAATCTAGAGCGTTTTGAGAAAAGAACGGACATTTCCGTTATTCAATAGAAATAGGTCTTCCATATTTATAGAAAAATGTATGTTCATTACATGTGATTGGTCACAATTTGGTCACAGAAAACCGAGGACGTGCCAGTAAAATAAAGTATTAGTTATTAAATAAAGGCTGCATTCTACGAACGATTGACTCTGACTTGGTAGCAAGTGATCTTGCAGGAGATAAAGATTTGTTGGTTAGCAGAAATGAATTTTCTGGGAATGGGTTGAGTCAATGATGTTTAGAGGAAGCTGTATATTTGTTTTCACGCTACTTACAGTGCTGTCTGCTTCTTGCTCTAACGTAGAGAAAGATTATCTCTACGAAATGAACGACATAATTTGTACCATAAGCCTTTCGTGCTTCAAAGATGGATGGGGGAATTATCCATCAACAAAAGGTCATTTTCCCTCTTATATTGGAGTTTTTTGGGGACCCGATTCAACGGCTGCAGCTGACTGGGCAGCCTACGAGGTTCCATATAAATTGCTATTGAAAGATTTATATGACCTTCGTGCAAAGAGTGGCAAGTACCGTCCGCAACATATGAAGCTAGAATTGGAGATAGAGCAATGGTTGTTAAGTGCGAAAAATCTAGCGTCTTCTTTGGAATACGCTAGTGACAGGTCCTATAGATACACATTCTCCAGTCCTGTGATGAAACAACACATACCCCTAGCTTGTCCTACACTTATTAGGGAAGATAGAAACGGGCATTATGATGATATTAAC
>PBWI01000050.1 GCA_002728195.1 Chloroflexota bacterium | reverse complement strand
AAGGCAGATTTGTGCTACCCCAACAGTGACTATGAATACCTTGGCGTTATCAACATGCTTTGATATCAGTAATTTGTCTAGTACTGACACAAGCGCAAAGGTAAAGGCACTCGCCAATGAGAACCACATCCATTCCATTGGACTAATGGTGTCCTTGGGATTTAGTTGTCGATCCTAAATATTTAGTTCTAAAGTTCAAAAGTTTTGACCCAAATACCGGGAGAATCTGATTCATGCTGCATTTCTTCTCGCATCCTTTCGTTGTCAGGGTGGGCTGTTTGTTGCTTTTGCCACTCTTCTGTCTGCGACGCGTTGGCAGAATCTAATTCGTAAAAAGTCATGTATTTAGGTGAACCTTCTACCACTTGATAGCGGCGTCCTCGGATTACACCATTAACCGTTTCGTAATTCGGGACGTAAATTTTGTTGTACCAATTGTTCCATTCATTTTCTGTGTTGCTAGGAATATTCATTCGCCCAACTTGTAAAGCTGGTGCCATAGGGCTTGAAGCTATTTCCTCTGTCAGCTCTGTTGGGAATATCATTTCATATACGTTTCTGATGTATTTGGTTCCTATAACGTCCGGTGACATTCGTTTTGACCATTCGGTTGGATTGTTTTTCAGGGCAGTATATTCTGGTGATTGCATAACAGAAGAGTGTTCTAATTCATACACCGCTAAATGTTTCGGGCCACTTTTCACAGCTTCGTAGCGAGCCGCACTTAAAACACCAGGAACTGACAATCTTTCCGCTATGTGTTCGTGGTTATACCACTCATTGAATTCTTCTTCGTACTCTTCGGGCACCTCACTCCATACAGCGAGCATCCCGGTTCCTTTTAATTTGGTCATGGTTACCTCAATTCATAGTCGGTTGATCCGGGCAATATAACATACGGGGTTATGAAAATAGTTTTTTATAGTGCTGGTGCCAGTCACTGGTGAAGACGTTTTGCGGGTCCCATTTATCCTTTGCTTGGAGAAAATCTTCAAACTCCGGATACCCAGCTTCAACTTGTTCTTTTGAGGCCCATCTGTGGTACGTGAGATAAAAGTTGCCGTTGTTTGATAAGGCCTTGTCTATAAGGGCATGAAATTGTTTTTTGGCCTTGATCAGCCCTTCTTTATTATGCTCAATTAGAAGGTTGAAAATGATACATACATAATCCTTTTTAGCCCAATTTAGAAAAGATTCTGATTCTTTCTCAATTAATCTCACTGTGCCGTATATGAGGTTTGCATCGTTGGATGATAGAACCTTTTTTACGGATCGCATGAACTGTACAAAATTGTTTTTAGGAACATATAACTCGGTTATCATTAAAGTTTTATATACATTCCATCCAAGAAACTTGTTTAGCATGTCTCCGGCGTCTGGTAAATATGGACTAAATTGATGTTCATCGGACCAATATTGCTGTCCATTTGTTTCAATATAATGGTTAAGGTATTCCGTATAAGCTTCGCCTTTGTCAGTGTGAGCAAGAAGATATAGATTTTTCCAATCATCCGTCGATAATCCAACACCTTCCTTAGTTGGTATATTGGTACCTTCTGTTGGTGAATACACAGACGCAATTCCCTTGGATAAGAAGTCACTAGAACTTTCGTCCGTCATATATTGGAAATCTCCGAACTCAGCACCTTCAGTTGTTTTGCTTTCTAGAAAAGGGATCACCTCTTCAATAGAAATTTCTGCAACTTCTCTCACAAGGCGCTGCTTTTCGGTCAGTTTTAGTTGAATTGAATCGATAAATCCAAATAACCCATAACCGCCTATAGCGAGACTGAATAAATCGGAATTAATGTTTCTGTCACAATGAAGATGCTGACTATCGGGGGTGGTAATGTCGAATGAGATAATGTCATCTATGATTGGTTTTCTCCCCAGAACTCTCCCATGAATGTTTGAAGAAATAGCTCCTCCTAAAGAGAGTTCATCTGCTCCGGTTTGCTTTTGTATTATGGAAAGAGGAGTTTCTTCTGTTTTCTGGGTAGTATTAAGCCAATTAACTAACATTGGCCAAGTGACTCCTGACTCGACGTATACGCTTTTGGAAATAGGGTTTAGGTTTTGGATTGTCTGAAAATATTCGTTACTTATTACTGTTCCGCCGCCAATAAATTGCTGACCTCCCATTGAATGGAGTGCCCCTGATGGGCATAGTTTATTGCCATTTTTGGAGTGGCTGTTGATTAGCTGGTCCAATTTCTCAATTGAATCTGGCTTTTCGTAACCGGCGACATTGGTTTCATTTAATTTGGATTGGACATCATTCAATATCATTAACTATTTGGTTCCTTTTTTATAATATGCATCGGTGTATTTAGCATCAAATAACCGCCAGGTAGATTAGATTGGGTTAAGTTAGACCTCAACCCACAGTAAGATTAGAAAGAGTAAATTAGTTGTTAATGTTTTGTGTTATAAAAGTTCCAATGGAGGATTCAACGACTTCTTTATCAGTGTTCCAGGCTGCAGCGTGCAGAGCATTCTCCAAGCGTATATATGTGACTATATCGGGTCTTTGGCTTGCTAATTGATCACTCAACGATACGGGAACAGTCTCATCTGCTTTACTGTGAATCAATAACATTTGGGTAGATAATTCACCGGCTCTTTTTAAGTAATTTAAGTCTTCCCACCTCAAACCCACCATACGTGAGACTAATTTTTTTACAGGGTATTCCGAACCACGAGGTAACAAAGGAATTTCAGAAGCTTTCATTTCAATAATTTTATTAAGATCTAAGGCGGGAGATTCTAATATAGCACCAGTTATGAAGGGTGCGGTTACTGACTCCAGCAAATATTTCATTAATATTGCGCCACCCATGCTATGACCCATCAGAAATATTTTCTCAGCCCCATTTTCTTTACAGAAATAGACTGCACTCTCTAGGTCATGCCATTCTGTCAGACCAAACATATGATATCCACCTTTATCGATAGGTGCGTTTTCATCGTTTCTATAATCAGACAGCAGAACATTTAATCCGTATTTCCGAAAAGTCGGTACAAATCTCATAGTTTCAGTTCTATAAGACCTGTGACCATGAATCCCTATGATCCAGTTATTAGAATCCTCAGGAATATGCCAGCCTGTGAGTGTGCCAAGTTCTGATTCAAATGAAACATCATGATAATCGAGGTTAAGATTGGCTTTAGGATTTTCTTCATGTACGAACAAGCTTGTCCTGACCCAAGCACCTTCTTCTAAAGATCCACTCTGTGAAATAATTCGCCTTGTGATGATGCCTTTTTCCGTGGTGTGGGGGCCGGCCAATACTAGAGAGGCAGCCCTACCAACCAGTCCTATGTTGTCCAATAGTCCTGAAGTCATATCTTTTCCACGAGCCCGGAAAGATACCTCTTCTTCATTTATAGCAACTATAGAGGAAAAATATTCAAGTTTTTGCCGAAATATTTTGAACCCTTGCCTTCTTGTTTCAATAGCATAATAAATGATTACAAAGGCAGCGATTGCTATCAATCCTGCAAAGATAGATGAAAAGACTATAGCGATCATGATGGTAAATATTCTTTCGAATAAGTTGATTGGTTTGTGGTAGATATTACTATCTAATTGAACTCGTTTGTAGTCTATTTATTTATCATGTTAATCTTCGAACCTAAGAATTTATCATTTGGATAGCAAATGCCGAGTCGCATAACCAACATTAACCGAGCTAAAAACCCAAAAGTAGATGTTGTATGCGTGGGTATGGTGACTCCCGCTGAGGTTTATGTTGTTGAAAAAATGCCCGATTGGAACACTGGAACCAACTGGAATCACAGGGCTGATTTTATATCGGATGATGCGGCCATTGTGGCTTATTGCATAACAAATTGGGGATTGACCGGTGGGTTGGTGTGCAACAAATTGGGAGACGACCTCGCCGGAAACAACGTTTTTGATGAGTTGGAGTCTATGGGCGTGGTGGGTCGATTTATAAAGGATAAAAGCTTGCGTACCCCATATGAAATTGTCATATCAGACTCAGAGGGTGGCAGGACATATTTCTGGGATCGGAGAGAGGATCTGTTGCGAACTCTAGAGGAAGCTGATACGGATACCATAAAAAATGCAAAGTGTGTTTATGCTGATTGGTACGATTATCCGTACAATCGGCCCGCTATTCAGGAGGCCGTGGATCAAGGCTTGCCTGTTCTGATTAATATTGAAGACCAATATGCAGATTCTAATCTAATCTCCGAGTTAGTTGGATTAGCCACTTGGTTTCAGTGCACGCCAGATCAAACTAGTAATGCACATAAAAAGTATGAGACCTGTGAAGAATTGTTGAGGCTAGGGGTAGAGGGGGTTCTTTTTACAGGCTCGGAAGATGGTTGTATATGGAAATCTGATAGAAAGTCGTTTTCTGTTTTAGCACCTTCGATTAATTTAGTCGATGCTAATGGAGCTGGCGCTGTCCTTTCGGCTGGTTTTTTGTATGGTTATAGTCAAGGCTTCGACATGGAATACTCTTGTAGGTTTGCGGTGTCAGCAGCCTCTAAACAGTGTGAATTAGTGTCCCCAATGGCGTTACCTGTGGAAGAAATAGAAAAATTAGCAAGAGAACTTAAGGTACGCGATTTTTGATTCTGGTCTGGATTACTATTTCAAACTTGAGCTTCTGAAGGCTGAGGTATACCGGATTGGTATATCTTACGCATTGAAATTATGAACCAACTGATGAAAACCGAAGCTATAAAAAGGATGCCACCGATTGTCAGCATAGTGTCCGCAGGAAGAAGTATTTTTAATCCGTTGAATAAATCAAATTTCAAGAAATTCAAGTCAGACATTGCCCCGTTTGCTAAATTCATTGATGCCATGATTCCTCCAATGTGAACAGAATAAACTGCTCCAACTCTTCCTCTAACTGAATCGTCAGTTACTAACTGAATCATCGTATGGGTTAATGTCATATACCCTGCCTGAGAAGCACCCATCAAGGCTGCACTGACAATTGCGAAGTAAATGTTGGGGGAAAAGGCTAGAAGGATAGGGGCAAGCCCACTTAAAACCCCCAAATTTAGGAATAATTTACCTTTGGTTGTTTCGTCAGTTACTCCGGACAACCAAATTAAGCTTATGAGAGCCCCTCCTCCAATGGACATCATCATAAGGCTGAAATCTCCTCCTCCAGTTGCGTTAAACCTTTCGACTGACAGAACTGGTAAAACAGCTTCAAATGACATGGTAAACCCGCAATGGAAAAATGCCATCATTACAATCAACTTAAGGAGAGGATGCTTGTATACATAAGGGATTCCTTGACCAAAATTCGAAAAGAAACCTTTACGGTTATCCATTGAACCCGAGCTGGTTGTCCTTATACGTAGAGCTTGGACAAGGCTAATCACATAGAACAAGGAGCAAGCTAGGAAAGCCCATTCTATTCGCGTGCCTTCAAGTAAAGGAAGGATTGTAAGGGGGCCAAGAAGTCTTGATCCATGCATTGTGGCCTGGTTTAAAGCAATTGCGTTTAACAGTTTTTCTTTAGGTACTAGATTGGGCACCAATGCTTGACCTACAGGCATTTGTGCTGATCTTGCAGCTCCATTTACAAATGCAAGAATCATAAGATGCCACATTTCCATCTGATCAAATGCCAACAATCCCGCAAGAAATAAGGTGTGGGCTAAATTGAGGCCATATATGCTGGCCATCACTTTTCTTCTCTCGTATCTGTCAGCCAAGTATCCCGTGAATGGCGGGATCACAACCCTCGGAATCATTGCTAGGAAAGTGACAAGACCAACGTATAAAGAGGAACCAGACATTTCCCAAACTATCCACCCCCTGGCAACAATGAGTGCCCAAGCTGCTGCACTAGCGCTCATGTTTCCCGTCCAAAGAATTCTATAATCGCGATATTGTAGGGCGGCTAAAAACCGGCTTTCAAGAATTTTTGTTAACAAGATTTTGTGCTGATGAAATCAATGTGTTGCATGGACCGCTATTATAGTCCCTAAGCATTCAAATAGACACTGA
>PBWI01000049.1 GCA_002728195.1 Chloroflexota bacterium | reverse complement strand
AGTACTGATCATGAAGAAGCATATGACATAGGTAAAAAAGCTATTGAAATGTCTAAGCTTGAAATGAGTGAAATCATCTTATCCATACATCGGTCAGACCAAGCGACCTATGAGTATTCCATAGGATATTCTGATCTACGGCATGTAGCTGGCAAAACCAAATATTTGCCGAAAAAATACAGGCCTAATAACCAAGGTGATACTAGTGATTCATTCAAAGATTATCTACAGCCTTTATTAGGAAAACCAATTTACTACACTGGGCCTATATTCAACCTACAGTGAAATTGACTCAATTACCACTCTAATGTACGATTTTTTACAAACTAAATAGTCATAGCTTATCTAGAGTGGCTGAGGGACTGGCCCTTAGACGCCCGGCAACCGACTTTTATAAATAAAAATACGGTGCCAATTCCAGCGGGACATTAAGTTGCCCGGAAGATGAGAGAATAACCAATGTATATTTCAGTAACTTCTCTCTTTGGGAAGTTTTTTTTTGGTGAAAAATATCGGAACTCGAAATAACAACCTGATAGAAACCGGCTTCATAGGAGGATCCGGGGTTTATGAATTAGAAGGCCTAAAAAATGTCGAAACTATCGACATTGAAACACCATTTGGGAAACCTAGTTCAGAAATTACTATAGGTTCTCTTGGAAAC
Source organism: Chloroflexota bacterium (assembly GCA_002728195.1). GTDB lineage: Bacteria > Chloroflexota > Dehalococcoidia > Lucifugimonadales > UBA826 > UBA11996. The sequence goes on along the minus strand of PBWI01000049.1, from coordinate 19,635 downwards.
ATCAAAATGGCCTTTATCCCGAGGCATGGAACCGAACATTCTCTACTGCCATCTGAGGTACCTTACCGGGCTAATATATATGCACTAAAAACCTTGGGTGTGAAAAAGGTTGTGTCGGTGTCAGCAGTGGGAAGCCTCAGTGAGGAAATAAAACCACTTGATGTAGTCCTGCCGGATCAGCTGATCGATCGAACTAAAACTCGAGAAAACACCTTTTTTGGCGATGGTCTCGTCGCTCATATAAGTTTCGCAAATCCATTTTGCAATAATCTATCGAAAATGATCGCATCCTTTTTTAAAGATTTGGAAATAGATGGCCATGCCTCTGGAACCTATGTCGCCATTGAAGGCCCTCAATTTTCCACAAAGGCAGAATCTAATTTATACCGAATGTGGGGATGCGATATTATTGGAATGACTGCTATACCTGAGGCAAAATTAGCTCGAGAGGCTGAAATGTGTTACGCAACAATAGCTCTTGTCACTGACTATGACTGCTGGAAAGATGATCAAGAAGATGTCAATGCCAATATGGTTATCAACAATTTAAAGCAAAATGTGGAAACATCAAAGAAACTTATCAATAGAATATCTGAAAGCATTCATTTGTTGCATGATGACTGTGACTGTAATGATTCTTTACGGGAATCATTAGTTACACAGAGAATCCTTAACAATCAAAAAACAGCAGAAAAGTTAAGCTTATTATTAAAAAAATATATACCAGGCTGAAACTGGAGGAGTGTGTAATGCCTAAACAAATTGAAGGTGAACCTTACGTAAGAATTTCGGTGGACGAGGCCGCTGAACTACACGGTAATCAAGATGTGGTTTTTGTAGATGTCCGACGGACTGACGAGTATGTTGAAGGACATGTAGAAGGCGCTTTATTTATAACCGTCGATGATGTCCTCGCACGAATAGACGAACTACCTAGGGATAAAGATTTAATGTTCATATGTGCTGCAGGTGTAAGAAGTGGCCTAGCCTGTGAAATGGCAGCGGCTATGGGATATGACTCATCCAAACTCTACAANATAGAAGANGGGACNCCGACATGGATTGAACGTGGNTATCCAACTAGCCAAGGAACCGACTTATAGTATATGTCTTTATTAGTTGTGGGATCAGTAGCCTTNGATTCCGTCAAGACTGCAACAGGATCTAGGAAAGACGCCCTTGGNGGCTCTGCCCTNTATTTCAGCTCTGCGGCTAGCTATTTTACAAANGTCANTTTAGTNGCTGTAGTTGGAGAAGATTTTTCAGAAGCAAATAAAAAAACTTTGACCACTAGGTGTGTAGATATAAGCGGGCTCGAAACTGCAAAAGGAAAAACCTTCCGCTGGGAAGGAATTTACGATACCCAGAATTTGAACTCGCGTGAAACAATCGATACTCAATTAAATGTTTTTGCGAATTTCGCACCATCTTTGGAAGAAAACAACATTGCACATCCTTTGTTATTTTTAGCAAATATAGACCCTGTATTACAGNACCAAGTACTAAATCAAATGAACCCAAGACCAAAGATTGTCGCCCTTGACACCATGGATTATTGGATTAATGACCACAGGGGTAATCTAGAGAACATAGTTGAGAATGTAGACGTCCTATTTATGGACGAAAAGGAAATAAAATCGTTTACCTCGAAATCGACAATATTTGCCGCAGCTCAAGCTGTTCGAGATATGGGACCACGGATTGTCCTAGTAAAAAGAGGTGAATACGGGGTAGTAATGTTCAATGAAGGGGACATATTTTACGTACCTGCATTCCCCGTAGAAAACGTTGTGGATCCTACAGGAGCGGGTGATTCATTTGCTGGAGGCTTTATGGGTTACTTATCTAGTACAAATGATTTTTCTCCTGGATCATTAAGACGAGCCACTGTTGTGGCTTCTGTCATGGGATCTTTTGCAGTTGAAGGGTTTAGTACAGAACGAGTAGGGAAACTCACTAACNCAGAAATTGAAGATCGGTTTCGAGGAATTGCAGGAATGACTTATTTTGAACCGTTACAAAACAAAGAAGAATTATTTAATTAACCAAGTAACAGGAGAAAAAGATTGGGAACTAAAAACTTTCCAGGAGATGTAAAAGATATTTCTCTGGCATCTGAAGGAGTGNGGCGTATAAATTGGGCTGAACGTGAAATGCCAGTTCTAAGACAAATAAAAGAACGTTTCGCCAAAGAAAAACCTTTAGAAGGACTTAGAGTAGCTGGGTGCCTACATGTTACTACTGAGACTGCCAATTTAGCTATCACCTTACGTGATGGAGGAGCCGACGTATTTTTGTGTGCAAGTAACCCTCTCAGCACACAAGACGATGTAGCAGCAGCCCTAGTTTCTGAATATGGTATACCTACTTTTGCTATAAAAGGTGAAGACACAGACACTTACTACGACCATATAATCTCTGTGTTAAGCACCAAACCTCACATAACGATGGATGACGGTGCTGATTTAGTGGCAACTCTGCACAGTGAACGAACGGATTTGATGGAAAACATCCTAGGNGGAACTGAAGAAACTACAACAGGGGTTATAAGATTAAAAAGTTTAGCTGATGAAGGAAATCTTAAGTATCCTGTTATCGCCGTTAACGATGCTGACACTAAGCATTTNTTCGACAACAGATATGGTACAGGTCAAAGCACTCTAGATGGCATCACTAGNGCCACGAACGTTCTTTGGGCAGGTAAAACAGTAGTGATTATAGGGTATGGATGGTGCGGACGGGGTGTAGCAATGAGAGCCAGAGGAATGGGGGCCAATACCATAGTCTGTGAGGTAGATTCCATCCGAGCTCTGGAAGCAGCAATGGATGGTCACCAGGTTATGAAAATGGAGGATGCAGCCAAACTCGGAGATATATTCATAACAGTAACTGGGGGAATGAAAGCGATTGATGGGAAGCANGTAGCTGATATGAANGACGGGGCNNTTTTAGCAAATAGTGGTCATTTCAATGTCGAAATAGATATCGAAGGAATCGACGAAATAGCTGATAGTAAAACTGAAGTAAAACCATTTGTTGAACAGTACCTGTTAACAAACGGACGTCGAATTAATCTACTGGGAGAAGGTCGGCTAATAAATCTGGCAGCAGCGGAAGGACATCCCTCAGCTGTTATGGATATGAGTTTCGCAGACCAGTCATTGTCGGCAGAATTTGTNGCTAAAGAATATAAGAACCTGGAAAATCAGGTTTATGTCGTCCCGAGAGAAATCGACAGCGAAGTAGGAAGATTAAAACTGGTGGCCATGGGAATAGAGATTGATGAACTGACCGCCGAACAGGAAAAGTACCTTAATAGCTGGAATATAGGTACGTAATCAAAAAGTAAATTCGTCGTTTTATAACTTGGAGACTTGATAATGACTTTAAATTTTATGGAATCTGAATCCTACCTATTCACTTCAGAATCAGTAACTGAAGGNCATCCTGACAAAATATGTGACCAAATTTCAGATGGTGTATTAGACGCGATGCTGAAATTAGACTCAAGGGCTAGAGTAGCATGCGAGGTCTCGTGTACCACAGGNCTAGTGGTAGTAATGGGTGAAATAAGTATATCTGAAGGCTATGTGGACATTCCTGGTCTAGTTAGAAACACTATAAAAAATATAGGTTATACNGACCCATCGTATGGGTTTGATTATCAATCCTGTGGTGTGATGGTTGCTATTGACGAGCAATCATCTGACATATCTGCCGGCGTGAGCCATGCTTTGGAAACCAGATCTTCCGTAATGTCAGACGATGAAGTTGAATCTCTAGGAGCTGGAGACCAGGGAATGATGGTTGGNTACGCATGTGATGAAACGCCNGAACTCATGCCCCTTCCAATGGCACTCTCTCACCAACTAACCCAAAAACTCTCTGAAGTACGGAAAAGTGGGGAACTGAAGTACCTCAGGCCAGACGGTAAATCCCAAGTGACAGTTGAATACTCTAAAGGAATACCAAAACGTGTTCATACAGTATTGCTCAGTAATCAACATGACCCAGACGTTGNAAACGAAATTATCGAAAAAGATCTTATTGAAAAGGTAGCCAAAGATATTATCCCTAGTGATTTACTTATAGACACCCGTTTTATTGTGAATCCTTCTGGAAGATTCGTAATAGGCGGCCCAGTAGGAGATACAGGTTTAACTGGTCGAAAAATACTCGTTGACACGTACGGTGGAATGGCAAGACATGGTGGTGGTGCTTTTTCCGGAAAAGATCCAACGAAGGTTGACAGATCAGCTGCGTATGCCGCGAGATGGGTTGCTAAAAATTTAGTGGCCGCTGGAGTCGCCTCTCGAGCTGAAGTGCAGGTATCCTACGCAATCGGAGTATCTGCTCCTATATCAGTGTCGGTTGAAACTTTCGGTACGAACAAGATTTCGAACCAAGAAATTGACAGAATAGTAGAAACCCATTTTGACTTAAGACCAGGAGCGATAATAAGAGATCTGGATCTAAGAAGACCCATATATCTTCAAACTGCTTCTTATGGACATTTTGGTAGAACAGACATCGACTTACCTTGGGAACAAACCAATAAGGTGGAAGAAATTAAAAAGTCCATAAATATGTAATTCCAGGGAGCATTTTTTGACTATACAATTCGGCACAGATGGCTGGCGAGCTCTGATGTCAGAGGATTTCACAGCAGAAAATGTCAAAATATGTGCTCAGGCTGTCTGTGATTTCATGTCGAATAGAGACATGGGACAAAATGGATTAATTATCGGATATGACACAAGGTTTAATTCCGACTTTTTTGCCAAAACTGTTGCAGAAGTTGCAGTCGGCAATCAAATACCGGTTATCCTGTGTGATAAGCCTTGCCCTACCCCGGTTTTAAGTTACAACTTGGTATCAAGAGAATGTGGAGCAGGAGTAGTAATTACCGCCAGCCATAACTCCAAAGAGTGGAACGGCTTCAAATTTAAACCNTCGTATGGGGGAAGTGCTTCTCCAGAAATAATTTCAGAAATCGAGACCTACATAGCCAACATCTCTGACCCAGANACAATTCCAACAATGACCCTTGATAACGCGAGGAAGATAGGACTACTGGAACAAATTGACCCTGAACCTACATACCTAAACCATATAGCTGAATTGGTTAACCTTGGCCGAATTAGAAATGCTGGACTAAACATAGCAGTAGATTCGATGCACGGCGCAGGGTCAAAATACTTCACAAAACTAATGGACGGTGGAACCAGTAAGGTAGTGGAGATAAGATCTNATCATGACCCGAACTTTCCAAATATGATTCAACCCGAGCCAATAGAAAAAAATCTAGGACCTCTAAAAGATTTTATGGTGAACTCAAATTACGACGTAGGCTTGGCTACTGACGGAGATGCTGATCGATTAGGATTAATAGATGAGGACGGTAATTATATTTCTACCCTCCATGCATTCTCTTTGATCTGCAAACATCTTTTGGAAAACTTGAAGATGAAAGGTCCAATTATAAAATCCTTAACCATGANAAATGCCATAAATAAATTAGGTACACTACACGAGATTGAAGTGATAGACACCCCAGTAGGGTTTAAATACTTAGGTCCNGTCATGATGGAAGAGAATGCGATTGCTGCTGGAGAGGAAAGTGGTGGATACGGATTTACCGATCATATCCCTGAAAGGGATGGCATTCTTTCAGGTTTAATGATTTTGGAACTGATGGCCNTCACACAACTAAATCCTTCGGACCTAATCGAAGAATTGGAAAATCTAGTGGGAACTTATCATTATGATAGACGTGACATTGAATTTAATGAAGAAGATCGTGAAAAAAAACTACTCAGAATAACCGGTTCCAATTTTGAATACATAGGAGATCTGAAGGTAGTATCCACAGACGAAAGGGACGGACTCAAATTAAATTTGGAAGAAGATGCATGGGCTTTGATCAGATTTTCAGGAACAGAGCCTCTAATTAGGATATACGCCGAAGCATCCACAGCAGATCAAGTAGAAAAAATCGTCGCAAATTGCAGTAATATAGTCGGACAATAAACCGGAATTTAAATATCGTTGATCATTTATGAACTTACCCCTCATATAGAAAGATGCTAGGAGGCTGAAGTGTTAGATAGATTTAAAGTACCTAAAGAAGATGAGGTAAAAGTTTCTGAAACTGCCCTAAGAAAAACAGTTCAGGACATATTCGAAAAAACGGGGCTAAGCAAGGAAGATTCTCAAAATGGTACTGACGTATTAGTTACGGCTGACTTGAGAGGTGTTGAAACCCACGGTGTATCCAATATGCTCAGAATATATGTACAACTCTTCGAAGAAGGAGAATTAAATAAAGCCCCGGACATAAAAGTGGTTAAAGAAACCCCAGGGACAGCGACAATTGACGCAGACAGAGCACTTGGAATCATGGCAGGTGTACCGGCTATGAAAACAGCTATCTCCAAAGCTAGAAATGTGGGCGTAGGAATTGTAACAATGTTCAATAGTGGACATATGGGCGCAGTGGGGCATTTTTCAATGATGGCTGCTCAAGAGGATATGGTCGGGATGTGTTCAGTGGCGGCCGGAACAGGCATTTTACCCACCTTCGGGGCAGAACCGCGACTAGGCACAAATCCAATTTCGATAGCANCTCCTTCTAATATAGAGGCCCCAATATTGTTTGACGCGGCAACTTCTGCGGTTGCTGGTAACAAGTTAAGGTTAGCAGCAAGAGTAGATGCAACACTTTTACCGGGATGGGTTGCAAGTAGCGACGGGGCACCGATTATGGAGGAAACCAAAATANTTAATAGGGACGATTATTATCAGCTTCCTTTGGGAGGTTCAAGAGAACAAGGTTCCCATAAAGGTTACGGTTTTGGACTTATGGTAGAAATCCTTGGTTCATTGCTATCTGGGGATAACCCAGGAATGCTGAGGGACACACCGTCCTGGACCCCTTCTAGGACCTACTTCGCAGCCTATAATGTGGAAGCCTTCACCGATGTAGATATTTATAAAAAAAATATGGATGACATGCTTTCGACTCTTAAAAATACTCCGCCTGCACCAGGCCATGAAAGGGTTCTATACCCAGGTCTATCTGAAAGTGAAGAGATGGCCAAAAGAAAGAAAACCGGTATACCTCTCCATAAGGAAGTAATTGAATGGTTTTCTTTCACCACGAAAAGGTTGGGGTTAGAAGAAATGGAATTACTATAACTATCGACCTGTTAGTTTCTAGAGGTATCGTTCATTAATATGAACAAAAACATTGTAAGTCGAAACGATAGTGCGTCACTATTGATTCTTATTGATGGACACGCCCTAATCCACAGAGCTTTTCATGCCATACAACAACCTTTAACAGTAAGTACAACTGGAGAGGACGTAAGGGGAGTATATGGATTTGTTAATGCCTTCATTCGGGCTTTATCAGAACTGAAACCTACTCATGTGGCTATAACTTTTGATCTTTCTGCTCCCACATTTCGACATGAAATGTTTGATGAATATAAAGCTCATCGCGCACCAACCCCTCCTGAACTTCGTCCTCAGTTCGACAGAGTTAGAGAGGCTATGTCAGCATTCGAAGTCCCCATATATGAAATGGAAGGATACGAAGCTGATGACCTTCTTGGAACTTTATCCAAGCAGGCAGAAGATATGAATCTAGACACGGTCATACTGACTGGAGATTCAGATACGCTACAGCTGGTATCTGAACGTACAAGAGTTTTTATGAGTTCCAGTTTTCAAAGGTCTTCAATGTACGACATAGAAGCTGTGAAAGAAAGATACGGAGGATTAGGACCAGAATTCGTATCCCAGATAAAGGCTCTCCAAGGGGATTCATCCGACAATATACCTGGCATTCCAGGTATAGGGATAAAAACCGCCATAAAACTTCTCACCGATTACGGTTCTATAAAGGGTATATATGAAAATTTAGGAAATGTGACTCCTCCTAGGGCCAAGAAAAATTTATCAGAGAATGTAGATATAGCAGAACGGAGTCAGATTTTAACCAAAATCGTTAGAGATGCTCCAGTAACANTGGACCTTTCAACAAGTGCATTNGGAGTCTTTGACAGGAATAAAGTGGTCGACTTATTTAGGGANTTAGAGTTTCATTCGATAATACCCAAAATTCCCGCAGATAATTCCGACATCAATAACGATGTTGCGGATCACACTCAACTCTCTTTTTTGGAAGAGAAAACAGCCACAGAATACATNGTGGTAAACAATGAAGAATCTCTAGCTGATCTGACTAAAAAAATAGATATACCAAATGGATTTTCCTTCGACACAGAAACTACCTCAACAAATCCCATGAATTGTGAACTAGTGGGTATATCTATAGCTACNGAATCGCACAAAGGCTGGTACATACCTATCGGACATAAAGAAGGGGACCAGATTGATAAGAATATCGTCATTTCTGCCTTAAAACCTATTTTTGAAAACCACTCAGTGCCTAAACGGGCTCACAATGCTAATTTCGACATGATGGTGCTGATGAATAATGAAATTAAAGTAGAAGGGCTGTCTTTNGACACCATGGTCGCAGCTCATCTATGTGGAAGAAGAAATTGGGGATTGAAAGAACTCGCCTTGGAGTGTTTCGGAGAAGAAATGACACCGATCAAGGATTTGATAGGCACAGGAAAATCCCAAATAACTATGGCAGAAGTGCCCATAGAGGTAGCTTCAGAATACGCGGCGGCCGACGCCGATTTTACTGAACGTCTTCATGAAATGTTGCAATTTGAACTCGAACAAAAAGATATTTCCAAATTATTCAATGACGTAGAAGTACCTTTAATTCCTATCCTGGTTAGGATGCAAANAAATGGCCTCAAACTAAATGAAAATTTGTTGAAAGACATGTCTATCACGATTGGGCAACAGCTNGAAGAAATTAAAACTGAAATGTTTGAACTAATTGGTCATGAATTCAATCTCAATTCTCCCAAGCAATTAAGTGAATTACTTTTTTCAGAGCTTAGCCTACCTCCCACAAGAAAAACTAAGAGCGGATATTCAACTGACGCTCAAGCCTTGGAAGATCTNAAAGTAATTCTAGACAGAGGCGATTCTCAAGACTCTGACCCCAGATCATATGAAGTGTTAAACAGAATTTTAGAGCACCGTGAACTGGCCAAAATTAAATCTACCTATATAGATGCACTTCCGACCATGATTAACAAATTAACTGGACGTGTTCATACATCATACCGACAGACAGGAACAACAACTGGACGCCTATCGAGTAATGATCCCAATGTCCAAAATATTCCTGTTAGAACTGAACTAGGCAGAAAAGTTCGTGAAGCTTTTGTGGTTGAAAACCCTGAGGAGAATTTACTGCTAGCCGCCGACTACTCACAAATAGAGCTTAGGGTACTAGCTCATCTATCTCAAGATTCAGGATTATTAGATGCTTTTCACCGAGGAGAAGACGTTCACAGCGCGACTAGCGCTTTAGTAAATGGAATTCCACTAGAATCAGTTACCCCAGATATGAGAAGAATTGCTAAGATCCTAAATTTTGGAGTTATATACGGTTTGAGCCCACATGGAATAGCACGACAAACTGACCTTACACAAAAAGAAGGAAAAGAATTCATAGATATATACTTCAGCAAGTATCCAGGAATTTTAAACTACCTGGATAGTGTCAAATCACAATGCAAATCCAGTGGCTATATAGAAACATTACTAGGCAGAAGAAGATATCTACCTGAAATAAATTCCAGAAATTTCCATCTGAGAAGTCAAGCTGAAAGAGCTGCCATAAATATGCCTATACAAGGAACCGCTGCGGATATCATAAAAGTTGCCATGATAAACATAGATCAGCAACTTACAAAGTTNCAAATGAAGTCCAAAATGATACTTCAAGTGCACGATGAACTGATATTTGAGGTTCCTAAGAAAGAACTTCAGGAAATGGAATCCCTAGTTGGGGAACTGATGCCTTCCGCCATAAGTCTTGAGGTCCCTCTCGAAATCGAAATGAAAACAGGTTCTGATTGGGGTAATTTAACCTAAATTTTTGATTTTGTAGCGTCCCCCCAGCATTACCACAAGCATTCCTATTATCAAAACGCTGACACCTCCAAAAAAGACAAATTTGATGCCTCTAACAAAGGCAACTAATACAGATGTCGCGGTGTCAGCGGTCAAATCAGACAAAGTAGGTTCATATCCCATGTACGCCATGACCGATGTGGCTATAGCAGTACCGATCGAGATACCTATGGCACTCCCACTATTTCTTGTTGTATGCATNAATCCGGAAATTACACCATGAAAATTAGAGGCAACGGATCCAAGGATCTGCTTATTATTGGGACCGAAAAATATTCCATTAGCCATGCTTGTAGACATCATTCCCAATATCGCTAATTTCCATGAAGATTCCACGGTCAGATTTGTCAAGATGTAAAGGCCTATAGCAGCTGCAACAAACCCCGCTATAGAAAAAATATAGGGGCCCAATTGATCAGACAAGTATCCGCAAAAAACCCCTGCNACCGCCATTGATATTGCCCCNGCACCCATGATGAAACCGATTTGCTGNGGAGAATAACCGGCCACGATTTCCAGAAAAAACGGCATAAAGAAAAAAGAACTAGAAGTTCCAACAAAAAAAAGAAAATGTGCAGATACACCAGAGGAAAACAACCTGTTACGAAATAACCTCAAATTGATCATTGGTTCTTCAACTAACATTTCACGAAAAATGAAAGCAATAAATCCAGCAACAGATAAAGCGGAAATACTAATTGTTACAGGATTCAAAAATCCTATCCTGGAACCCCAGGTTGCGGCCTGCAAAAGACCTGCTATTCCAATGGTGAAAAGAACCGCCCCTACCCAATCAAACCGAAATTCCTTNAATTTGATTGANGACACATGATCTGATTTAACTAACGAATATGCTGCTGNAGCAGACACAATACCCAAAGCCCCTAAAAAGAAATATAAAAATCGCCAGCTATAACTATTTAGAATAAATCCCGCTATCAGAGGGCCAGCTCCACTGCCAATACCTACAACAGCAATGTAAAGCCCTAAAGCCCTTCCTCCTTGCGAAGGAGAAAAGATAGACAAAACCAGAGCCATAGATGTGCCTTGTGTCATTCCGCTTCCTACACCTCTGATCAGACTAAGAACTATTAGGAGCCCTATTGAATTACTGAATCCTGCAAAAACCGTAGTCACGGCCACTAAGGTCAATCCCCAAACATAAATTTTCTTATGCCCNAGCAAATCCGATATCCTACTCATGGGCAGAAGTGAAGCACTAATCGACAATACATACCCGATTAATACCCATTGAGCGGTGGAAAGGTCTGAAANAAAGAAACGTGAGATAGAAGGAAGAGCCAACATAATCCCACCCTGGTCTACCACCATACAAAATACACCCAAAGAAATCGCTATAAAAGGTACGAGGGGTTTATTCATTCGAACTGTATTTAATCAAGAGTTTTCTCACAAGGGTACATTCTATCTTAAAGTCGTCTTTAAACAATTTACGATTATTTTGGTTTATCAAATTATTGTCACGCAATGGGTAAAAATATTAGAATTGAAGGNCAAACGTGCGGGAGTAACTCAGTGGCTAGAGTATCTGCCTTCCAAGCAGAAGGTCGCCGGTTCGAATCCGGTCTCCCGCTCCAAACCTGCAAAAGACATCTTTACTCAGTCAATATTTATTTCAGGTTATATATGAGCTCCAGCAAACAACCGGAATTCACTGTCGAAGTATGGTTTAGGGAAAGCAAAAAGGCTCGTTCAATCAGCATGAGAACACTGCCCCCATATGGGGTTGAAATCGTTGTNCCCCAAGGGGTTAATNACAATTTAATACAAAAAGTCATAATCCAGAATCAAAAATACATAAATCAGAAGTTGTCTGAAATTAGAAAACGCAATTTTGACATCAAGCCTTCGGAAATTTTTCTGCCAGNAACCAATGAGCGATTCAACGTCGANTATCTAACGTCTTCCGATTTGGGTGCCNATATGGAAGTTATAAATGGAACTGTAAAACTGCATGAACCAACTGAAAGGCAANTCCTGATCANCAATTCAAAACTTCTTCAAGNATGGATACAGTACAAGGCCACCAATATTTTGGAAANTATTTTGAAAACCACTTCTCAAAAATTGAACATCCAGTACAACAAAGTTAANGTGGGNGCACGGAAAAGTATCTGGGGCAGTTGTTCAAACAAACAAAATATAAATCTGAATAGAAATTTAATCTTCCTTAAACCTGACCTCATCGAATACGTAATAACTCACGAATTATGTCATGTTCTAGAAATGAATCATTCACCGAAATTCTGGTATCTATTGGATGAACTGTGTCCAAATTACCGTAGACGAAAAACTCAACTAAANNCTGATGCCAATTGTGNAGTCCCGTCATGGGCATTAGTTTAAACCCTGATTTATTTAAACATCCCGAGTAATGACCTTCACAAGAAAAAGAAAGTTTTTTGCTATATTCATAGGAATAATGATTCTCATATCAACGAGATCAGATGAATATCATTTCACTCAAACTGATTATGCCGCGGGAGCCCATTCATTTTCTATAATCCAATGGGAATTAAGGCATATCCCTTTAAAGTGGACACATCTTTTATGGGAAATATACCCAGGCAACAAACCTAGCGCCGTCGAAAGAAATACCATCGTACATGACTATCTATCAACAACATTAAGACTACAAAAAGAAAGAGATAATTTAAAAGATGCGGCTACTATTAATACTCTTGTAGACTCCACTTCCAAAACACATCTAAATCTTAAAAACGACGAGGTGGCTNGGTTAAGCAGACAAAAAGAGGAACTACGAGGTAGAGCCGAAGAAGCTATTGAATCTGCCGTTAGTAGTGCCGCTCATAACAACGGTCTTGGTCTCGCTTTCGGGATACTTTTACCTCCTACAGATTTCAGGCTTGGAGACCCACCCCACATATTGATTACCTCTAGAAGAGACAAAATTGAAATGTCAGGGGTAAAACTGATAGATCCTAATTTGAANTGGTCTGACCGGGCAGAAATTGAACAGAGAGCGGAATTATATGCGAATACATCGGCACTTGTTGACGATCTTGCAGGCCTGGGTACATATCCAGCCATCGTTTCAGACAGATATAACCTCAGACAATTAATGCGAACAGCTGCTCACGAGTGGTTGCACAACTACTGGATATTAAAACCTTTGGGAAGAAATATGTGGAACTCTCAAAACATGCAAATTCTTAATGAAACTGCGGCTGATTTGGTGGGAAACGAATTGGGTGATGAGGCCTTCATAATACTTGGAAACACTATTGATGATGCCCATAAGCACAATACCCCCCATTCCACCAACCCACATTTATTTAGAATATTACGTGAAACCAGAATAAATGTTGAAAAAATGCTGGAAGATGGAAAAATTGAGGAAGCAGAAAAATATATGGACAAACAATTGTGGCAACTAAAACTTGGAGGATTTAACATCAGAAAACTTAACCAGGCCTATTTTGCCTTTCGTGGAAACTATGCTGAAGGCCCAGCATCCATAAGCCCAATAGGGGAAGATCTAAGGGAATTAAGAGATTATTATCCTAATTTGGGAGACTTCATCGAATCAGTTTCTAAAATCGGAGATTTTGAACAATTTAAATATTTATTAAATGTAAAGAGAAAGGAATTTTTTCTAAACAGTTAGAATTCCTTTAAACAGTTCCAGAATCAAATTCGAACACCCCTTTGCTTAGATTAAGTCGCAAGACATCAGATGCACCTCCGGCTATCCGCATCGATCTTATCTTTCTATATATGCCTTCTAAAGGATGTCCAGATATCAAGGCTTGGCCACCAACTAACTGAACTGCTGTATCTATAACAGAAGAAGCTGTCTCAGTACAAAAAATTTTTGCTGTAGTAACTTCATTTATAACATTATCCTCAGCTTCCAATAACCTGCCCACTCTATACAAAACTGACCTAGCAGCGAAACTATTTATTCGCATATCTGCATACCTTAACCTGACCCCTTCAAAGTCAGAAAGTGTCCCTCCTGATCTATGAGGTTTCTTTAAATGAGATGTCACCAAATCTAAAGCGTACAAAGCCAACCCAACTGCAGTTGCTGCCTGTTCTATTCTTTCTTGCATTATATTTCCTAAAGCTCTAGGAATGCCTTGGCCAATTTCTCCGATTACATTCTTACTGTCGACTCTGACTGATTCAAATTCAACTTCTACATGGGAGCTGCCGTCTAAACTATAGAATGGTTCACCCATTTCTACACCTGGCGCATCTGAATCAATCACAAGTACAGCGGGTCCATACTTACCTGTAACTTTCTTTGGATCAACTGTTAAAACAACTGACATAAAATCAGACAGATGTCCCCCCGAAACATAGGATTTTCTTCCAGAAACGACCAAACTCTCATCATCCCATTCTGCCACTGTAGGAGAATCAGCTTTTGATTCAGTGAAGGCAAAAGATCCTCTTTTCTCTCCCTTTAGAAGAGGAATCAAATAATCATCTTTTAGGAAACCTTCTACTTCTGATAATAATCCTGGCTCTGGGCCAATAACGACATTAGGAGATAAAACACCCATTTCCGATACCGTCTCCCTCGCGATTAGCATCTGCATTGGTGAGGAAGCCTGGCCACCTAAACCTACTGGCTGGGACATTCGATAGTAGCCTCTCTGTAGACTTAATTTTCTAAGTTCCTCATCTGAAAGAGATCGATTATTTATCAGAAATTCTGAAAATTCTTCTCGAAATTTGATCAGAGAAGGTGGGAGGTTATCAGGCATAAATCACTCCGATATTTTTATTAGCGTCTTTCCAAAATTTTCCCCATTTAACATGCCAATAAACGCCTTAGGGGCATTTTTTAATCCTTCAACGACATCTTCCTTGTATTTAAGTTTGCCTTCTTTGATCCAAGTAGCCATTCTCGTAATACCCTCGTCGTATCTATTCTCATATGCAAAAACCAGAAACCCTTCCATCTTGGCCTGTGACCTCGTCAAGAGTCCCAAGTTTCTAGGAGCCATATCAGGGGTTTCAAGATTATACTGAGATATTTGCCCGCATATCGCTATTCTCGCTCCTGTATTTATTCGTTCCATTACAGCATCAGTAACAAAGCCTCCAACATTATCGAAATAGACATCTATCCCTTCAGGGCAAAGTTCATCCAATGATTGGGCAACATCGGTTGTCTTATAGTTAATAGCATAATCAAACCCCAATTCGTCGACGATAAATTTAACCTTGGATTCTGATCCAGCTGTCCCAACAACCTTACATCCCATTATTTTGGCTATCTGTCCAACGATTTGGCCAACAGCACCAGAAGCTGCAGAAACAACCACTGTATCTCCGGGTTTTGGATCACAAACATCTAAAAACCCAAAGTATGCTGTTAGACCAGGCATGCCTAAAACACCCACCGCAGTCTGAATCGGAGCCAAAGATTCATCAACTTTCCTAACACCAATTCCATTGGAGATGGCATAACTTTGCCAACCAAACCTACCTTCAACTAAGTCTCCAACATTGAAAAGGGGAGATCTAGATTCAACAACCCTAGCCACTGCCCCACCCACCATAGGTTCTCCCACATTCACCGAAGGCGCATAAGATTTAGCATCATTCATTCTTCCTCTCATATAGGGGTCCAGTGACAGCCAAAGCGATTTCATCAAAATCTCCCCCTGCTGCGGCCGTGGGATAGGAGACTCAACCACATCGAAATCATCTTCCGTAGGAAACCCATTAGGTCTTGATTTAAGAAGTACACGCATATTAATTTCTGTAGACAAATTACTACCTCCTGTAAGAACCTTGGCCTAGCATATGGGAGCATCGGTTCATCGGTCAATCAAGGTTAAATATAAAGCGAAAGCCCTGTATAATTCCAATTCGATAGTTTCCGTTCTTGATTGAAGTCAAACTTCTAGGTGGATCAATATTGAAATCTCTAGGCACACAAATTTTATTGGATTTAGAAAACTGCAACTCCGATATTCTTGATGATATGGAATTTATAAAAGCTACTTTAAAAAAAGCAGCAACTGTGGCAGGGGCAACGGTCATTGGGGAAACTTTCCACAAATTCCAACCAGTGGGAGTGACGGGCGTGGTTTCAATAGCGGAATCTCATATTTGCATACACACGTGGCCTGAATATTCCTATGCTTCAGTAGATATATTCTCCTGTGGTGACGAGTTCAACTTAGATATGGCATCCCGAATTATTGAAGAAGGATTGCAGTCATCAGATTCTTTCTCAAAGGTCTTAGAACGAGGTTTAAGACAAGGCCAAACAGATGGCGGTAAAGATAAGTGAAAATTTCATCACCTGAATGGCACATAGAGCCAATCAGTACAGGTCTAATACAAGCAGAAAGAATCACATCCATCCTGTGCGAGGTACAAACACCATTTCAGCACGTAATGATCATTGATGGAGAATGTTTTGGACGCTCCCTTATATTGGACGGCAAAACCCAATCCACTGAGCTTGATGAATTTGTATACCACGAGGGATTAGTACATCCTTCAATGGTCTCACATGAAAACCCGAGGAATATACTCATCGTCGGTGGTGGTGAAGGTGCCACGGCAAGGGAAGTTTTAAAGTACCGATCTGTTGATGAAGTTACAATGGTAGATATAGATCAGAAATTAGTTGAACTATGCCAAAAATTTCTGCCCAATCATCACCTGAATGCCTTCAACGACCCACGCCTTAAATTAAAATACGCGGATGCTCTAGAATTTGTCGATGCGTTGAAAAAACAGTATGACGTAATAATCATGGATGTTCCAGACCCATTAGAATATGGTCCAGCATACAGACTATTCACTCTAGAGTTTTTTAGTTTACTTAAAAGGAAGATGGACCCCAATGGAATTTTGGTGATACAGGCAGGGGCAACTGGTCCTTCTTTTTCAGAACAGTGCTTTACTGCGGTTGCCAACACACTTTCACAAGTTTTTAGCATTTGTCGTGGCTACGAGATTTTTGTACCGTCATTTGGTTCTACCTGGGGATTTGTTATGGCAAGTGAGAGGATAGACCCCTCTATTAAAACTCCAGGACATGTAGACACAGATTTAAAAACACATAACATCAATGATCTAAAAATGTATGACGGGATGTCTCACCAAAGCATGTTCCAGTTACCCAAATATACAAGGGGTAAATTACATACAGAAAGCCGAATAATCACTAATTCAAATCCCATATTTACTTACCAACAATAGGCAGTTATCACCAGAACTAATGTACTATAGTTTGCACACACAATGACTACTAATTTTCTAGACCAATTAAACCCCGCACAACGCGAATCGGTGGAGTCTGTAGACGGACCGGTCCTAATAGTTGCTGGACCGGGAAGCGGTAAAACAAGGGTAATAACAAATCGGATTGCATATCTTGTTCTTCATCAGAAAGTAAGTCCATACAACATTGGCGCAGTAACATTTACAAATAAAGCGTCCCGGGAAATGAAAGATCGACTTGTACCACTTTTAGGAACCGAGGCAAAAATATTAACGGTAGGCACATTTCATTCCTTCTGTTCAATGATTCTTCGAAGAAGCGGGCAATACCTTGGTCTTTCTAATAACTTTGTCATTTATGACGACGACGACCAGATATCAGCTGTAAAACAAAGTATGAAAGACGTTGATATAGATCCTAAACAATTTAATCCTCGAACTGTGTTATCAACCATTTCAAACTCCAAAAGCCAACTAGTGAACTATGAAGGTTTTAATAGCCAAAAGTCCAATTATTATGAAGAGGTAGTGAGCAAGATTTTCGAGAGGTACGAAGAAATATTGAGCCAGAGTTCAGCATTAGATTTTGATGATCTACTGTTAAAAACTCACCAACTTCTAACAGAATTCCAAGATGCTGCAAAAATATACCAAACCAAGTTCCATTACTTCATGGTTGATGAATTTCAAGATACAAATATAGCTCAATATTCCATTGCGAAAATAATATCCGAAACATCAAGAAATTTATGTGTGGTAGGCGACCCTGACCAGTCTATCTATTCATGGCGTAATGCTGACATTCGGAATATATTGAGTTTCCAAAGTGATTTCCCTGAAGCAAAAATCCTGCCGTTGGAGCAAAATTATCGTTCTTCTCAAAATATACTAGATGCGGCGAAAAACATAATTACTAAAAACCAACAACGGGTCGATAAAAACCTATGGACCAGTAACGACAAAGGTAGCTTAATTTCGATTGATGAAGCCTACGACGAAGAAGAAGAGGCAAGAAAAGTAATAAAAGAAATACAAGGACTCGTCGATAATGATGAATATTCATTATCAGATTTCGCGGTTATGTATCGGGTAAATGCCCAATCAAGGTCATTTGAGATGGCCTGCCAGAGATTCGGAGTACCGTATCAAATAGTAGGGGGGGTTAAGTTTTACCACAGGCGTGAAATCAAAGATATAACTTCATATCTTAGATTAATACTCAACTCAGAAGATGATATAAGTCTTTCGAGAATAGTTAATGTGCCTCCCAGGGGAATTGGGCAAAGAACATTATCTGAGGTCAGTAGAATAGCAAGGCAAAACAATAAATCCTTGTATGAATCTATTATTTCAATAACATCAGGGAATAACACCTCTCACCAGTTAGGTAATCGCGCTATCAACTCATTAAATCAATTCATATCGTGCATTGACCAGCTCAAAAATTCTGCTGGCAATTTAGATATTATGCAACTAATAGATCTCACAGTGTTGGAAACTGGGTACAGAAAATATCTTGAAACTGATGAGAATTCGGAAGAGCGAATGGAAAACGTGCAAGAGTATAGAAATTCTTCTCGGGAATATTCCTCCGTTCCTGCATTAGAAGGCCTCGTGGGATTTTTGGAAGGCATAAGCTTAATTTCTGACATTGACACCTTTGAAGAGGGAATAGATTCGATTACATTAATCACCTTGCACCAATCTAAAGGTCTAGAATTTCCGATCGTATTTATCACGGGTATGGAAGAAGGGCTTCTACCGCATATAAGATCACTAGATTCAGGTAGCCCTGAAGAATTGGAAGAATAACGTAGACTTTGTTATGTAGGACTAACCCGAGCAGAGAAAAAATTATACCTAACTAGAGCATTTAGAAGAGGGTTTAGAGGGACTTATGAGCCTACAGTCCCTTCTAGGTTTTTATCTGATATACCAACTTCCTTAATCGTTAATAAATCCTCTAATACAAAATCCGACACCCTGACGAACAAATATGAAAACAAAATATTGAGATTCCCAAAAGGATCCCAAAGGCAAAACTACACTAAACCAAACACACTCAGCACAACCAATAAGACCAGCTCAACTTCTCAAGTGACTCCCCGGAAACGTACCGTTAACAAAATAAACATATCGACAACTAGTAAATCCATGAATTTTCAAATCGGGGATAAGGTCAAACATAGTAAATTTGGAGATGGAATAGTAATGTCGAGTGATCCAGCAGGAGATGATTTACAAATCACTGTCGCTTTCAAAGATGGTGGTGGTATTAAGAAATTATTACAGAGCCTAGCAAAGTTAACGAAAATGTGATGAGTA
>PBWI01000048.1 GCA_002728195.1 Chloroflexota bacterium | reverse complement strand
ATCAAGGAAACATGGACCCTACCCTAATAATATTCCAGACATGGAACAGAGCGCTTTATTTCTAGCTCATAATCATGGAAAAAAAAGTGTTTTATTGGANCTNAACACTTCANCTGGACAAAGTCATCTTAAGGCTATGATNCCTCATTTCGACNTCGTTGTGGAGAACCAAAAACTTGGTTTCTTTGACGNCCGTTCNTTAGGGTTCAGTNAAATNAATAGGATTAATCCTTCCNTTATTTGGATATCAATATTGCCATTTGGTGAAATAGGTCCTTATTCAAATTATCTTGCTGANGATTTAATACTGTTTCACATGAGCGGAAACGCACATGGCATGATTGGTCCTGTGGAANACCCGAACCTAGAACCTCCNATAAGAGCNGGGGGGTATCAATCACATATGGTGGCCGGATTAACCGCTTCTACGGCTGCAATGATTGCTAACTATAGAAGACTNAATACCGGTGAAGGATGCAGGATAGTCGTTTCCGAATTGAACTCCATGATAACTATGGCAATTAGTGGAATCGCCAATACTGCATTTGGCCACCCACCCCCTACCCGACAACTCTCCAAGGTTGAAGGATCCTCAATAGGAGGTATGGTTTCGGCTATAGGTGGCGTCTTAAAATGTAATGATGGGTATGTAGCGATTTCTCCACGAGAGGATGCTCAATGGGAACGTTGGCTAGATATATTAGGNCATCCTGATTGGTCAAAGGAGGAAAAGTTCCTCTCCAGAGAAGGGAGACAAAACAATGTTTCNGAATTGTGGGACCTACTTACAGAATGGTCTTCTCNCAAGTCAAAATTTGATATTGCTAAGTGGGGACAGGAAAAACGGATACCTTGTTTTCCTGTAAATACTATTCAAGATTTATTGGTAGATAAACACNTAGAGGCTCGAGAATTTTTCGTAGAAATAAACCATACTNAAGNTGNTAGCCTATTGCACCCTGGGTTGCCATATAAATTGANTAATGCAGATTTACCCAAAGGCATGATTTCGGCTCCTACACTAGGGGAACACACAGAAGAGATTTTTGAACGGTATGTCAGAAATGAATAANCTACCCNTATCAGGTCTACGTATATTGGATTTCAGTTGGATTATTGCAGGCCCAACAGCAGCAAGGCATCTCGCTTTAATGGGTGCAGAGGTTATAAAGATTGGTAGCTCAAGAAGACCAGATCCATCTTCTAGAGGAGCTCCTTTCCAAGTTTACAATCAATCCAAAGAGTATTGTGCCCTTAACTTATCNACTCAAGAGGGGTTGAACATCGCCAAAGAACTCGTCTCTACCAGTGATGTTGTAATAGAAAATTTTGCGGCAGGGGTGTTTGAAAGAATCGGTTTAGATTATGTGACCCTTAAAAATATACGTCCCGATGTCATTATGGTTTCTTCAGCCGGAACTGGGCACACTGGGCCTGATAAAGACTATGTCGCTTACGGGAGCCTGCTGCAGCACTACACTGGGTGGAACACAATTTCCGGTAATGGTGATGGTGAACCCATTAGGGGGGGGCTCTGGGCTGATCCATGGGTTGGTATGGAGCTGGCTATGATCACTGTTGCGGCAATAAACCATAGGATGGCGACAGGCAAAGGACAGTATATTGATTTTTCAATGGCAGAGTCTCTNACAGCNTCAATTCCTACAGGTCTATTGGAATATCAGATGACAAACTCTNTGCCTGTTCCGAATGGGAATGAGGATCCCATTAACTCACCCCATGGTCTCTATAAGTGCCAAGGCGACGATGAATGGATTGCGATTAGCATACAAAATANCACTCAGTGGCAAAATTTATGTATAACTATAGGGAAAAAAGAAATGTCGCTTGATTGCAGGTTTGCATCTCCACAACAGCGGAGGGATAACATTTCTGAAATAGATTCCCTAATAACAGAGTTCACTTCAGGGTTAACTCCTCACAAGGCGATGGAAATTCTTCAGGCTAACGGAATACCATCCGGCCCTTCAATTAATATAGCTCAAGTTTATGAGGATCCCCATACGACCGACTCGGGCTATCTCACCCCTCGAATTTATCCAGATGGGGTTACAAGATTAATGCCAGGGATGCCATGGACATCCAACATAGAGAACTCAATTCATCAGGAGGCCGCTCCTGACATTGGGGACAGCAANCTTCGAATTTATAAAGATTTGATGGGAATCTCATCTGAAGACTATGAAACCTATCTAGAAAACCAAATAATTTATTAGGAGAATNCGAAAATGGCGGTAGATTACATAAGAAGAGACGGAATCGGGTACGTGACCATTAACAATCCATCTAAGGCCAACATATTAGATAGGCAAACTTCCAATGATATTAGTGAAATTTGGAAAGATATATGGGAAGACCCAGACGTTAGAGCTGTCATATTGACAGGTACTGGTGATAGGCATTTCTGCGCTGGCCATAACCTCGATTCGCGTCCTGATATAACAGCTGAAGAAAGGGAAAGGATAAGAGCGGAAAATATATTCTGGCCTCTTGCAGGAACTGTTAACGGAGCACGGATTGGTGCCGATGGAAGATTGGGAGATCATTACCCACAGATCTGGAAACCAGTTATTGGAGCCATAAATGGCTGGGCTGCTGGGGCTGGCTTTTATTTGATGCTCACTTCCACTGACATTCGCTTAGCTTCGCTGGAGAATGCAAGATTTAAGTTTGCCTTACTTACTCAAGGATGGGTAGGAAGTGGACCAGGAGCCACTTATCTGACAAGGCAGGTTTCTCATGCTGATGCAATGAAAATATTGTTAACAGATGAGCCATTTGATGCNCCCGAGGCATTNAGAATGAATCTAATAAACGAAGTTGTCCCTCATGAAGATTTAATTAAAAGAGCTGAAGAAATTGCNTCAGGGATCGCAAAAATGCCGCCACTCGCGGTAAGAATGATGAAGGAATTCGTAATTNGATTTAAGGATATACCAATAACCGAGGCTTGGAGAGTACAAACACTAATGAACGCATTATTGACTCAACTTAGTGCGGATGGCGAAGAGGGCAGACGGGCTTTCTTGGAAAAGCGACCTCCAGACTTTACTGGCTCTATACTTCAAAAGGGAGACCCATACGAATCTCTAACGGATGAAGAGAGAGCAAGATTAGATGAAATTCGACGAGAACAATTAGGTTAAAGGATTAAGGATGTCTCAATACAGTGCCTGGAAGGTGAATAAAGAAGAAGTTGTTGCAGAAAACGGGATTGTTACATCTGCCCTACCCCTGTCAGCTGAAGCGGGTCTTTCTATATTAAAGGCTGGAGGCAACGCCATAGATGCCGCAGTGGCCATAGGATTTTGTAATGTGGTTCAGGAACCATACATGGCAAGCATTGGTGGGATGGGTTACATGGTGGTTCATTTGGCTGATGAAGCGAAAACAATCGGTGTAGATTTCAATGGAAGAGCCCCACAGGGAACCACTGATGAAATGTATGACGTCATTGGACCATCGACAGGGGCAGGATATAAAACTTTTGATGTCGTGGATGACGCAAACAATAGTGGACCTCTATCCGCTACTGTACCGGCAACATGCGCAGGTTTTTGTGAAGCTCATAAGCGTTTTGGAGTGCTTCCTTTGGAGCAAGTGTTGGAGCCGGCAATTGCGTTAGCCTCGAATGGGTTTGATGCTAATTGGTATTTAACCATGTCTGCCGCAAATATGTACGATACTTTCAACAGTGATTCCCAATTATCGTCAGTGTGGCTTCCTGGCGGAAAAGTTCCCAAAAGTCATCCCAAGCCGGCTACTAAAATCATTCAAAAGGATTTGGCACATCTACTGGAAAACCTGGCCAAGAAAGGTAGGGATGCGATGTATTCTGGTGATGTAGCTGAAGCGATAGATGAGCACATGAAAAAAGGCGGAGGAGTTTTGCGGAGAAAGGATTTAGAGGACTACCAACCGGTAGTCGGGGAAACTGCCAACACCAACTTCGGCAAATACAATGTAAACGTTGTAAATACTCCAAGTGGAGGCATAACCAACCTTCAAACTCTTAACATTCTGAACAACTTTGATCTCAAAAATATGGGACATAACACAGCAGAATATCTTCATACCTTCATGATGTCTGCTAGACATGCGTTTGCTGACAGATTTGGATATTTAGGAGACTGGGAACATCATGACATTCCTATCAATGGGCTGCTTTCATCGTCGTACGCCAAGGAAATTGCGAAACAAGTGAAGGCACCAACATTCGAGATTCGTGACCTTGGACAACGCGAGCCACTAGTCGAATTTATGGAAAATCCTATTCATGACCCATGGAATTACGATCCTAATCAAAAAGTTCCGGTTCCATCCCATCCAGCAATGGATACAAATAGTGAAGATACGACACACATAAACGTGGTCGATAAGGATAGGAACGCTGTTTCTTGCACTCATACTGGAGTGTTTGCTAAGGGGTTAAACCCGGCTGGTACTGGGGTGGCGATGGTCGGGGGTATGGGATGGTTCATACCAAAACCTGGGTATCCAAATTCGATGGCACCTTGGAAGCGACCGATGAATAATATGTCTCCTTTTATGGTGTTGGAAAACAACCGCCCTATTTTGATGCAGGGTGCCCCTGGCGCAAGAAGAATCATGAACCGCAATGCCCAAGTAATACTTAATGTATTAGTGTTTGGAATGTCTCCGCAGGAAGCTATAATTCAGCCTGTTGTTGATGTGAGCGGTCGGAAAACATTNATCGACAGTAGAATGGATTCTTCCATTGTGAATTCCTTAATTGACTTGGGNCATGATATAGACCTATTGGAAGAAGAACCGGCTCCTACNGGATATTTTGCGAGGCCATCCGCCATACAAATAGACTACGNTAAAAATATCTTAAANGCCGGAGTTGATGCATACAGGCCNACGACNGCNNTNGGATATTAATATGGAATGGTAATACATCTNCAAAGGCGGTAGCATTGGCCTGNATGGTTCGATATCTTTTGGCCCGACTGTCCCTTAGCGTATTTAGGTGAGAAATGGAGACCTATGGGTAAACTACGTTGGTTTCTTCACGCGACTATATCTGCATTGTTTGTCGTANCTTTGCTNAATACCTACATAGNTTATGCNTCAAGCAAAAATGACATNATAACGGTAGAAATCAAAGGTGCNATTCAACCTTCAACNGCCGACTACATTCGGAGNGTNATAGCCNAGGCAGAATTAACCCAATCCACTGCNCTTTTGATTGAACTCGATACCCCNGGTGGGATGCTGGAGTCGACTCGGGAAATTGTAACCCTATTCCTTGAATCCAANANCCCTATNNTTACCTATGTTACGCCAGATGGTGCGCGTGCTGGATCTGCTGGAACCTTCATAATGGCGGCCTCACATATTGCTGCTATGGCTCCTACGACAAACATAGGGGCTGCTTCTCCAGTTTCGGCTGACGGCTCGGATCTCAACGCAACTCTGAAAAGCAAGGCAACACAAGATGCAGCTGCATTAATGCGAAGTATAGCTGACACGCGGGNCCGAAATAGTGCTGCGCTGGAGGCCACCATTTTTGAGTCCAAAGCATATAGCTCAGATGAGGCNTTAGAACAAAATATCNTNGACATAATAGCAAAAGACCGAGAGCAACTTTTGAGTCTTATCAATGGAATGATAGTAACTACTCAAATTGGGATGGTGACCATAAACACTGAATCGGTCAATTTGCAAAAAATGAAGAGAAACTGGAAGGAAAAATTTTTAGATGCTGTCGGTGATCCTAACATCACTTTTATCCTACTAACCATAGGAAGCATTGGATTGACGATAGAATTCGTTAGTCCCGGAATATTGGTAGGAGGATTCGTCGGCTTGTTAGCCACAGCTTTAGCCTTCGTTGGTATGGGGCAATTGCCAGTCAATTGGTTCGCAATGGTTTTAATAATTGCTGCTGTAGTCCTTTTCATATTGGAAACTCAAGGAACAGGGCTTGGATTTTTTGCTATTGGTGGGATGATTTGCTTTGCTTTAGGAGGATTTCTTTTATATGGTGATTTCGGTAGTAATCCTATTGAAGGAAATCTTTTCACACTAAGCATGTGGCTGTTGGGTTTAGTAGTGGCTGTTCTATCAGCACTGTTGCTATTCCTAGTATTGGCTTTAAGAGATACGATNTCGAGAGGCAGTCCTAGCAACTATGCCTCAATCATAGGCAGTGAAGGCATAGTTCGTGTGGCCTTAGATCCCACGGGAACAGTTTTGGTAGGATCTGAAGTATGGACTGCGACATCAGAGCATCCTACCGAGATTGGAAAGGGGAAAGTAGTTGTAATAAACAGTTACGATGGAGTTCAATTGTTNGTGTCTGAAAAAAAAGAAGAGGTTTAAGGAGTCAGATATGATCCCAATTATTAAGATTGTACGGCAATACGAAAGATTGGCTGTTTTCACGCTTGGGAAGTTTAGTGAGCGTGGCGGGTTGAAGGGTCCGGGTTTGCGTATATTGGTTTGGCCTATCCAGACTTCAACAACTATTGACCTCAGAGAAGAAGTAATAGACATCCCTCGGCAGACAAATATAACTAGCGACAATGCTCCTTTAGATATCGATTTTCTGGTATTTCTAAGACCTATCGAACATGAGGCTCAAAAAGTCGTCCTTGAAGTTGTAAATTACCATCAAGCTGTAATTGGAATGGCTACCACAATATTAAGGGCGGTGGTCGGAGAAATGACTGTTGATGAGGTGCTGTCGCAACGTGAGCGAATAAACGACGAGCTGCGAGTTAAATTAGATGAAATCACTGGACGCTGGGGAATTAAAGTTACTCAGGTTGAAATAAAGGAGATAGAACCAGCGGCTGACATACAGGCAGCTATGAACAGACAAATGGCCGCTGAAAGATTGCGTCGAGCTGAAGTAACCGAGGCCGAAGGAAAAAGACAGGCGGCGATAACAGTTGCTGAAGGTGAAAAGCAAGCTGAAATATTAAGAGCGGAAGGGCAGCGCCAGTCGGACATTCTTACTGCCGAAGGGGACCAACAAGCTCAANTTTTGAGGGCCCAAGGTTTCAGTACGGCTCTAGACCAAATATATAACGTAGCTCAGAATGTTGATACAAAAACTCTTAGCTTACAGTACTTTGAGACTCTCAAAGAAATGGGCAGAGGTGATTCCACCAAATTCATCTTCCCTATGGAATTCACAAAACTTCTTGGACCATTTGCCTCAGCNTTATCCTTGATGGACGACAAAACATCAGATGAAGATAGNAAGNGAGATTAAGAGACATAAATTGGCTGCTTACAAACCAACAATATGAATCATATGGTGAATTATGACAAATGAAAACAATTCCGCTCCACTGGCGGGGATAAGAATGCTAGACCTAGGTCGATATCAAGCCGGTCCAAGATGCGCCTTGATGTTTGCTCGTATGGGAGCTGAAGTCATCAAAGTCGAAGCTCTAAACGGTGATGAAAGTAGGGAAAACGGTCCTAGAGTAAGGGGGCAAAGCGCTTATTGGGTCCAATATAACAGTGGCAAAAAAAGTTTAGCAATTGATCTTCGGACGGAAAAAGGTAAGGAAGTATTAACAAGGTTAGTAAAAAAGTCAGACATATTCCTCCAAAATTTCAGGCCGGGCACCATAGATATCATGGGATTCGGATACGATGTCTTAAAGGAACTTAATCCCAAAATAATAATGATTAATGCATCAGCTTATGGTCAATACGGACCACATCGTGACAAGGTTGGCTTCGACCCGATTGGCCAAGCAATGGGAGGGATGATGTCATTGACTGGTTTAAAAGGCGACCCACCTATAAAAACATATTTTCCTCTAATCGACCGCATTACTTCGTTACACGCAACTATAGGGGCCTTGGCTGCCTTGTGGGAACGGGAAATTTCCGGAGAAGGNCAAGCAATAGATGTGTCGCTAGCCGATACTGGGTTCACCGTAAACGAAATACCTTTNACNGCATATCTTGGGAATGGTTATGTTACAGAAAGAGCCACTAGCTACGGAGGCGCGGAAAACCCTCTAGGAGGGATGTATGAAACCTCTGATGGTTATGTAATCATAGCTGCTGGCAATAACAATATTTTCCAGAGGATGTGCGATGCAATCGATAAACCCGAATGGAAAACAGATGAAAGATTTTTGACCCGTACANCTAGAGCTGAAAACGGAGAAGACATCAATGCAGTTCTTTCAGGATGGTTTCTTGAAAGGAAAATGAAAGAGGTAGTGGATTATCTNTCCGAATACAGTATCCCATGTGCACCGGTGAATAATGTTGAACAGGCTGCTCAAGAATCTCACCTACATGAAAGAGAAATACTTATGGAGGTTCCCGATCCAATTGCTGGAAAAATACATGTAGCAGGGAAAATGATTAAATTCAGTCGGACAGAAATGGTAGTGGGTTCCACGCCAACCGTTGGTCAACATACAGNAGAGATTTTAAAAGACATAGCGGAATACTCAGAAGATGAAATACAGGAAATGGAAAACGGAAATATCGTTTCAAGGGGACAATGAGTCGGGTCTATTTCGTTTTGGTAAATAGAATAGGTATATGGGAGCGGATTAAGCCGCTCCCATATATAGCTCAAGAGCGTTCTGCTAATTTTTCTTCTGTGGCTACTTCGAAAAACTCTATTTTGTAATCGGTTATTAGCGGAAACATTTCAGCATTTGCGTCCAAAACACTCTGAGGCACATTTGGCATCCTATTTGCATCAATCGTTTCCTGCATCCATTCAGCGCAAACAGTAAAATCATCAGCAGGAGTACCAGCTCCGCTGATGAATATGGTGGCCTTTGCCCTCCCCGTGTTTTCCTCGTAGGAATCGCAAATTTCTTTCAGCAGTTTAGCAACCTGCCAGCAATCCTTTCTCTCAACTTTACACACTCGTCTGACNAGAAACATTAGTACACCTCNAAGGTTAAAAATCTTAAGGGGTTTGAGTCCCAATACTTAAAATATTGTACACGCNGAACAGTGATCAGGTTTTGGGTGTATCATTTTTCGGTCTNAATATGAATTTAAGTTATATACACACTTTCAAGTCCCGNCATTATAAATGGCTAGCCTTCCTGTCNGGGGCCCTNTCCATCTTTGGTACGGCTGTGGATCGTGGTTCCTCAAACGTTATTATTCCAGAGATAGCTGAACATTTCTCTGCCAATATCCCAACAGTGCAGTGGGTTTTAATTTCATACCTGGTTGTAGTCGCGGCGATAATGCTCCCGGTGGGGCGTCTTGCAGACATAATTGGTCGTAAAATCGTCATTACCACTGGCCTTGCGATATTTACTATTGGAGCATTAATTTCGGCTTCCGCTCCTGAAATGGTGTTCTTGTTTGCTGGAAGAATACTTCAGGGTTTTGGAGGCGCAATGATCCAAGGAACTTCTATGACCATCGCAGTTGATGCTTTTGGACAAAATCAAAGAGGGCGTTCCATTGGTTTAATATTGATATTCGTGGGTATGGGTAACATCGCTGGTCCTGCCATAGGAGGGTTTATTACCGGAATTTTTGGGTGGCAAGCCGTATTTATTGCTACCTCACTTATAACTTTAGGA
>PBWI01000047.1 GCA_002728195.1 Chloroflexota bacterium | reverse complement strand
GCAACAAGAAGAGAAAACCAGAGTCAGCGTAGATAATATACTCCGGCGTGAGAAGGATTTATCACTCGCATTGAAAACTCCTAGCCTCAGAATCGAGACTCCAGTGATGGGAGAGTCTTTATTAGGGATTGAGGTGCCGAATCCAACCGCAAGCCTAGTGGCATTAAAAAATGTAATGGAAAGTACCACCTATGCCTCACTAGCCAAGAAAAGTGCATTGCCAGTGGCATTAGGTAAAGGATCAGACGGGGAAGAGGTTGCTTTTGATTTATCAAAAATGCCTCACCTACTTATCGCAGGAGCTACAGGAAGCGGTAAAAGTGTTTGCATAAACGCAATCATATCTGGTCTTATCATGGAAAAAGATCCTTCTGAAATGCAGATGCTTTTAATCGATCCTAAAAGGGTGGAATTAACCCCATACAACGGAATTCCGCATTTAATAACGCCCGTAATAGTAGAAACTGAGAAAGTTGTCGGGATCCTTAAAGGATTAATACAAGAGATGATGGATAGATATAGGCGTATGGAGGAAGTCGGGGTACGGAACATATCCTCTTTTAATGAAAAAGGGGGCATAAAAATGCCCTACCTTGTGGTAGCTATTGATGAATTAGCTGATCTGATGATGACAGCTGCATTTGATGTGGAACAATCTATCTGTCGTCTAGCACAATTGGGACGTGCGACAGGCATCCACTTAATAGTTGCAACACAACGCCCTTCAGTAGATGTAATAACAGGGTTGATAAAAGCTAATTTCCCTAGCAGAATTAGCTTCGCTGTTACCTCTCAAATAGATTCAAGAACAATACTAGACACAAACGGAGCGGAAAGGCTGTTGGGAAGGGGAGATATGCTTTATCAACCTATAGATGCCACAAGACCTACAAGAGTTCAAAACGTGTATATAGGAGATGAAGAAATCAGTGATATTGTCCAACACTGGGAAACTTCACCCAAAGGTAGAAAGCAAGACATTGATCTTCGCATCGTTAATGATGACAACATAGATTCATCCAGTGTTACATCAGAGAGTAGCGCAAGTAGTCAAGATGAATTGTTTGAAAAAGCAATGGATTTAGCACAAAAATACACTAAACTTTCCACATCGCTTCTTCANAGAAGATTACGAATTGGGTATCCAAGAGCTGCTCGCCTGATGGATGAATTGGAAGATATGGGAATAGTGGGACCTAGTGACGGTTCCAAATCAAGAGATGTGATTTCGACAACCTCGTAAAAATAGATATTACCTGCCCACTCAAGTAATATTTATATATTATGGTTAGCAACTTCTCCAGCATAATGTCCAGATTACTCAATAGAAATGATTCGAATCCTTTAAATCAGGATGAAAACAAATACTGNCTAATGTGCAGTATGGANCTNAATGAATCTGATCTTTACAAGAAACACAAGGTATGTGACACATGTGGTTTCCATTACACTATGGGTGCCAAAGAACGAATTGAATCACTTGCAGATTTCCAATCTTTCAAGGAAATTAACAAAAATCTTATATCTGTAGATCCCATTTCGTTCACCCCTTCAGCTCTTTACAAAGAGAACTTTNATAAGGATCAAAAACGGACAGGAATCACAGAAGCTGTACTGACCGGCACGTGCTCGATTGATGGCATCCANTGCATGATAATAGTATTTGATTTTGGTTTCATGGGAGGATCAATTGGTTGCGCCGCTGGTCAAAAAATAACCCTCGCGATAGAAAACGCAACCAATAAGAAATTACCTATTGTTTCAGTCATATCTGGAGGTGGCTCCAGAATACATGAGGGTGTTTTATCGCTTATGCAGATGGCAAAAACAACGATCGCAATGAATAAACACAACGAAAAAGGTTTACCGTTCATATCTATATTTTCAAACCCATCTACCGGACAAGGCTTCGCCAGCTTCGGTAATTTAGCTGACATCACAATTGGCGAACCAGGTGCAATATTAGGGTATAACCCAGTAGGAGTAACCCAAACTGAAGGTTCCGAAATTGAATACGATGAACAAACTTCCGAGTCACATTTGAAACACGGCTTGATTGATGCAATTGCACCGCGAACAGAAATACGAGAAATAGTTTCTGTAGTGTTGGATCTATTGCAACGAGAATTTACCCTGAACAGAAGGAACAAAAGCGGAGATATAGCTATAGCGCCAGCCAAGAATATGGCCTGGCATTCCGTCCAGTTAGCACGTCATAATGCTCGTCCAACATCTTTAGACTTTATGGCTCGTATGCTGGATAATTTTCTAGAAATTCATGGAGACAAGCAACACTCTGACGACCCGGCAATCAGTTGTGGTATAGGACAGATCGGTGGCCAAACCGTAGTTATGATAGGTCAAAACAGATCAAAAGACCCCGCGTCGGGTGAAGTCTTGCGGATAATGCCCGAAGGATTCCGAAAATCACAGAGAGCGATAAAAATAGCAGAAAAATTTGACTTGCCAATAATTTCTTTAATTGATACACCGGGNGCCAATACCACCCTACGCGCTGAAAACAGAGGTCTTGCACATTCAGTAGCAACAACAATGTCGTTNTTTGCCAGTCAAAATTCGCCAACAATTGCAGTGATCATTGGTGAAGGGGGTAGTGGGGGAGCTCTTTCCATAGGCATAGCTGACAAGGTGATAATGTTGGAGAATGCAATTTTTTCAGCCTTATCTCCAGAAGAAGCTGCAAACCTNATATACAGAGATGAAGATCGCGCTAATGAAGCTGCTGAAACGCTAAAACTTACAGCTTCAGATTGTCAATCCCTCGGGATTGTAGATTTAATTGTGACTGAACCTGAAGGTGGTGCCCACACTGACCATTATGAGTCTGCAAGGCTACTCAAAAGAGCATTGCTGCAGCAGTTGTTTGAAGTACAAAACATCTCCAAAAGAAAAAGGATAAGAGATCGTCACAAAAAATTCAAAGGTGTTGGTGAGTACAGTTCTCACCTTAGAAACAGAATTTCTAGAGAACTAAATTTTTTTCAAAATTCAATCACAGGTAAAATCAGAGGCCTCAGATAATTTTGCCCCCCGATGTCAGGCCAAATTAGATACTCAAAACTCCACCCTGCGTTGATCTTCTAGATTCAAAATCACTGATATCGGTCTCATCTTCGAGTGTAAGTCCGATATCGTCGAGGCCATTCAACATACAATGTCGCCTAAAGGGTTCAATAGTAAATTCTGCTACAACCTCTTCATTTTCATCCCAGACTCTCTGCGATTCTAAATCTATGTTTATTCTATATTCTGGATCTTTTTCAGAGTTCTCAATAATTTCAGCAACCACTTCTTCCGGCAAAATCACCGGTAGCACTCCGTTCTGAAAACAATTATTAAAAAATATATCGCCAAAACTCGGTGCGATTATACATTTGAAACCATAATCCTGTAGTGCCCAAGGGGCATGTTCTCTAGAGGAACCAGAGCCAAAATTCCGACCGCTGACCAATATTTCTGCACCACTGTATTCCTGTTGATTAAGTACAAATTCAGGATTCTGTGAACCATCTGAATTAAATCTCCAGTCATTAAACAGAAATTGACCGAATCCCGTCCTTTCGACTCGTTTTAAAAATTGTTTGGGAATTATTTGATCAGTGTCGACATTGACTCTGTTGAGAGGTGCTAATTTTGCATTTAAAGATACGAAAGGTTCCATTTTAAATTATTCCTTCATCCTCGTTTACCATTCACGTATATCTACAAAATGTCCAGCTATTGCGGCCGCAGCAGCCATCTCTGGGCTAACAAGATGAGTCCGACCTCCCCTGCCCTGTCTCCCTTCAAAGTTTCTATTGGATGTTGATGCACATCTCTCTCCTGGATCTAGGATATCGGGGTTCATCCCAAGGCACATAGAGCAACCTGCCTCTCTCCAATCAAAACCTGCATCTTTCAAAATCAGATCAATTCCTTCGTCCTCGGCTTGTCGTTTTATCGCATTCGACCCAGGGACGACCATTGCATAAACGCTTTCGCTAACTTTCTTACCTTCAGCCACCCTTGCTGCGGCCCTAAGATCTTCAATTCTGGAGTTAGTACATGAACCTATAAAAATCCGATCTACAGCGATATCCTGAATCATAGTACCTGGTTCTAGGTCCATATAAGTCAATGCTCTTTCCACAGATTCCCTCTCTCCTGCATCTGAATAGTCTTCTGGATTAGGAATACTAGAAGATACTGGAAGCACCATNCCAGGATTTGTCCCCCAGCTAACATGAGGTTCTAAATCCTCAGATTTGATAATAACCACCTTGTCATATTCAGCACCAGCATCTGTTGCAAGGTACTTCCATTCTTGAATTGCTTTTTCAAAATTTTCACCCTGCGGAACATGAGCCCTTCCTTTCATATAGTCAAAAGTAACCTGGTCAGGTGCTACCATACCGGCCCGCGCACCTGCTTCGATACTCATATTGCACACGGTCATGCGACCTTCCATAGAAAGGGAAGTTATGCCTTCTCCCGTGTACTCAATCACATGTCCGGTTGCACCAGCAGTACCTATTTCTCCTATTATGCTCAAAACAACATCTTTGGCGGATACACCAGCGGGTAAAGGGCCATCCACTCTCACTTCCATTGTTTTGGGTTTGAATTGCCTAAGAGTTTGAGTCGCTAGAACATGTTCAACCTCTGAGGTGCCAATCCCAATGGCGAACGCTCCAAAAGCTCCATGGGTGGATGTATGGCTGTCACCACAAACAATAGTCTTCCCTGGCTGGGTGTGTCCCTGCTCTGGACCAATTACATGAACTATCCCCTGCAAAGGGCTAAATCGATCATGAAGAGTTACTCCAAAATCTTCACAATTTTTATCCAAGGCGTCTAGCTGCTGCTTAGCTATTGGGTCTTTTATGGGAAGTGAGAGGTCCCAAGTAGGTGTGTTATGGTCAGCAACTGCAACTGTTAGGTCTGGCCTTCTAACCGGACGTCCAGCCATCCTCAGGCCATCAAAAGCTTGCGGCGAGGTCACTTCATGGACTAGATGAAGATCTATATACAAAAGGGAAGGTTGCCCTTCGACTTCCTTCACTAAATGTGCATCCCATATCTTGTCAAACATGGTTTTAGCTACCATTTAACGCTCCATTAATTACTATATTGATGAATATTTAGGCAAAATCATCCTGTATTTGGATTTGCCGCCAAAGCCCGGTTAAGGGCATTCATGTACGCCTTGGCACTTGCAACTATTATGTCAGTATCGCTACCACGCCCAACAAAAGCGTCACCTTGCAATTCAATCCTGATAGTGACATCACCAATCGCATCAATACCTTCTGTGACTGAGTCCACCCTAAACTCTGTGAGTCTATTCTCCACCCCTATAACCCGGTTGATTGCCATATATACCGCATCAACTGGACCAGTACCCGTTGCAGCATCCGTGATCTCTTCACCGTTAGCATTTTTAATTTTTACTGTGGCGGTTGGGACCCCATGATCACCAGTTGATACCTGTACATGTTGCAAGTCATAAATGGTCGGTACATCAGCAGTTCTTCTGCTGTCAGAGAGAAGTGTTTCCAAATCCTGATCCGTTACCTCTCTTTTCCTGTCTGCCAAATCCTTAAAGGATTCAAAAACTTCATTTAGTTCATCTTGTCCTAACTGAAATCCTAGCTCTTCTAATCGAGCTCTCAAGCCAGCTCTCCCACTTAATTTACCCAAAACAAATGAGTTGCTTGGCCATCCGATCGATTTAGGATCCATAATTTCNTAGGTGCTACTATCTTTCAAGACACCATCTTGATGTATACCAGAAGCGTGTCNAAATGCATTGGCTCCGACTATTGCTTTGTTTGGCTGAACAGGAAATCCTGTAATGTCACTTACCAGACGACTAGTCCTGTAAATTTGAGTTGTGTCTATGTTAGTAGAAACATCAAATAGATCATTTCTGGTCTCTATTGCCATGATAATTTCTTCAAGCGAAGCATTCCCAGCTCTCTCACCGAGCCCATTAATGCATCCTTCTACTTGNCTAACTCCTACCTTGACCGCAGCCAGACTATTGGCAACCGACAAGCCTAGATCATTATGGCAATGAACACTTAAAACAGCCTTATCAATATTGGGTACATTCTTTTTTATACCTTCTATTCTTTCTGCAAATTCGGACGGGATTATATATCCAACGGTATCCGCTATATTGACGGTGGTGGCTCCGGCCGTAATGACTGCTTCAAGCATTTTGTACAAGTATTCGGGGTCAGTTCGAGTCGCATCCATCGGAGAAAACTCAACATCGTCACAGTAAGTTTTAGCTCTTTCAACCGATGCTACAGCCGTATCTAAAACTTCTTCTGGATTCTTACGAAGTTGATTCATTATTTGTATATCTGAACTACTAATGAAAACGTGTATACGAGGTCGTGCAGCATCTTTCACGCCTTCCCATGCNTTATCCACGTCATCTATGTAACAGCGTGCCAACGACGCTATTTTAGGGGTTCTTACTTCAGAAGCAATTTTTTGAACTGCTTCTAAATCCCCTGGTGAAGCCGCAGCGAATCCAGCCTCAATTACATCAACCCCTAATCTTTCCAGTTGCTTTGCAATTTCCAGTTTTTCTTGAGTCGTGAGCCCAATACCAGCTGACTGCTCCCCGTCTCTTAATGTGGTATCAAAAATTATCACTTTATCTTGTGACATTTCGGTCTCCTTATATCGGTTATCGGTTAACGAATGATTTATCTACAAAGTTTAATTAATGAGCAACTTCGCAGGATTCCGTAGTCCGCCTGATTCAGCCTAGCCAAGACCAAATCAGTGCGGCGAACTACGCGGTGTACCTCATTTATTGATTCATATTCCAAGTTAACCATCTTTATAACCAATCCTAATCAGCATCTGATAGAAAAGACATCATTCCTCTCAANTCTTTGCCTACTTCTTCTATTTGATGACCCGCATTCTCCTCTCGTAACCTGTTAAACGTTGGGCGCCCTTCGTCATTTTCAGTAATCCATTCTTTAGCGAATGTTCCATCTTGAATTTGGTCTAGGACTTTTCGCATATTCTCTTTAACGCTATCGTCCACTACGACTGGGCCTCTAGTGTAATCACCATATTCAGCAGTATCACTAACCGAATACCTCATATATTCCATGCCACCCTGATAGAACAGATCAACTATGAGTTTTAGTTCATGCATACACTCGAAATATGCAGACTCTGGCTGATATCCTGCTTCTATTAATGTTTCAAAGGCAGCTTTCACAAGTGCTGCTACCCCTCCACAGAGAACTGCCTGTTCCCCAAACAAATCTGTTTCTGTCTCTTCTTTGAAAGTAGTATCTAATACTCCAGCCCTAGTACAACCAACTCCTCTAGCATATGCGAGGCCAAGAGCATGAGCATTGCCAGTTGAATCCTGATGGACTGCAAGTAATCCTGGGACTCCTGAATTTTTAGTGTACACCTCCCTCATACGATGGCCTGGAGCCTTTGGTGCTACCATCGAAACATCGACGCTTTCTGGCGGCTTGATCGCATCGTAATGGATGTTAAAACCATGAGCAAACATTAAAGTCTTACCTGGCAGCAGATGGGGTAAAATAGATTCGTTATATACTGAAGCCTGCAAATGATCAGGAATTAACATCATTATTACGTCTGACTCCGCTGCAGTCTCTGCTACAGTGGCCACCTTAAGTCCTTCTGATTCGGCCTTCTCCCAGCTGCTGCTACCTTCGTAGAGGCCAACACACACATTAACGCCTGAGTCCTTGAGGTTTAAAGCATGTGCATGCCCTTGACTCCCATATCCAATTATGCCGACAGTTTTACCTTCCAACAAACCCATATCTGCATCTGATTCGTAATACATTTCTGCCATTTAATGTCTCCTAAGTATCTGTCCTAATTTCTTTATGATGCGTTTTCGAGAATTCTTGGTTCCGCTGGTTTGTCTTTCTCGAAAGCAACCCCTCTACTCATAGCTACTGTCCCCGTCCTCATAACTTCAAAAACTCCGAATGAATCTAGTAAATCTACCAGCGAATTTACTTTGTCTTCGTTTCCAGTAACTTCGACAATCAATGTATCTTGAGAAACATCCACTATCTTGGCCCTAAATATATCTACTATCTGCATTATTTCACTGCGAGTACTGACGTCACATTTTACTCGTATCAAGGCCAGTTCTCTAGACACAGCATTTTCACCAGATATATCGGATACTTTTATAACTTCTACTAGTTTATGTAAATTTTTAACTACCATTTCCACAGTTTTTGCATCCCCGTCAACGACAAAAGTCATCCTAGACAAACCTTCAGCTTCGCTTTTTCCGACTGCTAAGCTGGATATGTTGTAACCTCTCCTTCTGAACATGCTGGAAATGCGATTCAATACACCTGCACGATCTTCCACCAACGCTGTAATCGTATGTTTTTCTGAAGAATTCAACTTGTCACCTTCTCTGAAACAGGCTCTTCTATCATGTCGTACACAGTCATCCCCGATGGAATCATAGGGTATACGTTTTCCTCCTGTTCCACGATGAAATCCACTACCACAGGACCTTCATGCTCCATGGCTTCTTTAATAGCCGATTTAACTTGGTTCTTGTCAGTAACTCGAATTCCTTTAATCCCATAAGATTCAGCGAGTCTAACAAAGTCAGGATTCCCTGTGTAAGAAGTGGATACATATGAGCTATCGAAGAAAATTTCTTGCCACTGCCGCACCATGCCGAGAAAATTATTGTTCAATATCGCAAATTTGATTGGTAATTTATTCTCTGCAATCGTGGCTAATTCACATAACGTCATCTGAAATCCACCATCACCGGCAATCGACCAAACAGTTGATCCAGGGTTACCAACCTGGGCCCCCATGGCCGCGGGAACCTCATATCCCATAGTCCCGGATCCACCGGAAGTTAGGAAAGTACTTGGATTCCTAAATCTGTAATGTTGAGCTGCCCACATTTGGTGCTGCCCT
>PBWI01000046.1 GCA_002728195.1 Chloroflexota bacterium | reverse complement strand
GGGTTACATTCCCCGGATGATGCCCCGAATATATCCGATCTGACCGAGATGCTGAACTGGCTCAACGATCATATGTGCCAAAACCCCACCTTTAGTTACTCCAGGTAATTGGTTATGCAGCATTTCAAAAGGGCATCTTTCATCCAATTCATCAGGGTCAATGGTTCTTACGCATTCAAGTGTTTCTTCTCTCACAGCCTTATAATAGGCAAGCAAATCGTCAAGGGAGGTAGCAGGCATATCTTTCACTTGTTGTGCTGTATAGCCAACTCCAACATCTGCTGCAGGAATCCCAAATTTTTCAGACCATCCCCCCCGTACCCATAACTGCTCCTCTTCACGAACGCCCAAGTTCAGTAAAATGTCCTCAGCTCGGGCCGCGTGCCATAATGCAAAATCAATATGATGAGATTCTTCTGAAGGCATAAAACGCCTTTCTTCATCTGTTAATCCATCTACTAAGCGTTCGGTTTCAGATTCATATTCATCAAACTGCAGTTTCAATATTTCTCTAAAATCCATAGAATCACCTTTAATTAAATGTTTTGTATCTTCATAACCTTTCCAGAACTTCAATGCATGATACAAAATAAACAATCGTTGGGCTACAAAAGAATTAGTNTCTGGAGGTCANTATGAGACTAGAAGGTAAAACAGCCATAGTNACNGGGGCAAGCAACGGAATGGGTTCNTCAGAATCCAAATTGTTTGCTAANGAAGGCGCCAATGTTGTCNTAGCGGACGTNGATTCCAAGGCTGGCGAGCNNCTAGTTGAGGAAATATCTGAAGGCGGNGGTAATGCCCATTTCGAGATATGTGATGTCTCAAGTGAAGATAATTGGCAGACTATGTCTGAAAATGTACTAAGCAGGTATGGATCAGTCGATATTTTGGTAAACAACGCAGGTATCAGCAGCACTTCAACCTCGGATTTATTAAGCACCGATGACTGGAACAAAATAATGAATATCAATTCCACTGGAGTTTTCCTTGGTACAAAAACGGCTGCGGAATTAATGAAAGACCAAGGTGGTGGATCAATCGTCAATATATCATCAATAATGGGTTTTGTTGGTGGTGAATATGGACACCCTGCTTACCACGCGTCTAAAGGGTCCGTCCGAATCTTCAGTAAGGCGATGGCTGTCCGATACGGACCGTATGGTGTGAGGGTAAATACAGTGCATCCAGGATTCATGCCTCCCATGACTTCATCTAACCATGGCTTTGCAAGTAAGCGGGATGAATATGTCTCTCAAACGCCTTTAAGAAGGACGGGAGAATCAATTGAAGTAGCGTACGGAGTTCTATTTTTAGCCTCCGATGAGGCCTCCTTTGTAACTGGNACTGAATTAGTGATCGACGGAGGCTATATCGCCCAATAGTGAACTTAAATAATTGCGTTCTGACTGGGTTAGATTAGAATATCANCAAATGAGGGAGGACAAANTATGAGTAGAATTAATAAGTGCATAGA
The DNA here is from genome assembly GCA_002728195.1 of Chloroflexota bacterium. Lineage (GTDB taxonomy): Bacteria > Chloroflexota > Dehalococcoidia > Lucifugimonadales > UBA826 > UBA11996. The sequence goes on along the minus strand of PBWI01000046.1, from coordinate 7,968 downwards.
ACTTATCGAACAAAACCAGGCCATTTTCGCGGTTTCTGCCCCTGAGTTAACCTACGAATGTGGAAAGGAAATGTCTCAAACTTGGGCAGACCTTATTCAGTTTGATTTCGAACACCACCCNTTCGACACTGTCGGACTAAGCAAATTTATGAAGGGATTAAAAGATGGTGGCCCGACTCCTAGCGGACACTTAACTCCGACAGTTATAACAACGTTACCATCGAACTGTATGACTCCTGAAGAAGTGATATATAACGCGTGGCAAATCAGACATGTTTTGTCTACCGGCGTTCATGGAATACTACACACTCACACAAGGAGAGCTGATGCTGTTGCCATGTTCGTTGCGGCCTCTAGGTATGTATTTCAGACTATCGGCAGGGATAAGGGTATACCAGAAGGAATGCGCGGTGGTGGCGGACAAAAGGAACCTGCAGCCATATGGGACATGGATCCGACGGATTATATGTGGAAGGCAGATCCTTGGCCATTAAATCCCAATGGTGAACTCATGCTCGGACTGAAAATAGAGGATCGCTTTTGTCTACCGGATGCAGACAATATCGCAGCAGTACCAGGAATATCCTTCGCAGAATGGGGCCCTGGGGATATGGGTATGTCACATGGAGACCCAGACCTTCATGACCCTCCATACACCCCTGAAATGGATGAGGCGAGGAATATTGTAAAAAGTGCTTGTGACAAATCAGGTTTGACTTTCCTTTGTAGTTGGCAGGATGAGAACCTGACTATTGAAGAGAGAGCTCGCCATGCCTTACATGAAGTTGGAGCCAGAATCCTGCATGTTCCAGACGAGGAAGTAGCAGATAAATTGCGGAAAGAGATGGGCCGCACAATGCCCTGGTGATATTCCAAAGNAGCTTAATTAGAGACCGTGGTTAAATCTGCGGTCTTTTTTTATTCGGAGGATTTTGTTTTTTGAAAAACCCTAAAGTCATTGAAATTCCGATTGGAACCTACCAAAACACTATATATGAATGGGAAGGCACTGGCCCAACTCTCCTATTTTGCCATGCGACTGGGTTTCACGGTCGGGTATGGGATCGTGTTGTCGAAAAACTTGATGGGCATCATTGCATTTCAATTGATTTAAGGGGGCACGGTAGGAGTACAAACACGGAACCACCCTACCCATGGGATTCATTCGTACCCGACGTAATAGCAATAATTGAGCACCTCCAATTGAAAAATGTGATTGGTATCGGACATTCAATGGGGGGACACGTAATAACCTCCGTTGCCACGAAAATGCCATCTTTGGTTGAAGGCTTAGTTTTATGCGATCCAAGCTTATTTATAGACAATAGATACAAAAAAAAGAAACCTGACATTGAATCTGAATACTCACACCCCGTGGCAAAAAGAAGAAATAATTGGGAGAGCCCAACTCAGATGTATGAACGCCTCGTTTCACACAAAAATTTCTCTGGGTGGGAGAATTCAGTTTTGATGGATTATTGCACTCATGGTCTGGAAAAAAATGGTGATCACTACCAACTTTCATGCCCACCAACTGTGGAAGCTGCAATGTACGGTGCTTATATCGATCCACAAGTACTTGAAGACCTCAAGTCATATGAAAATCCAGTTTCTGTCTTATTAGCCCGTGCCATGAAATCAACGGAGAGCTTCGANGATTTCGGTCCTTCTATTACCCGAAATGACCTAGGGGAAATGTTTCCAAACGCCTTGGTAAAAAGGTATTCAGAACATTCTCATTTTTTGCCGATGGAGAACACAAACTTGGTCGCTAATGCAATAATAGGACTTCAAAAACTATTGGCTGATTAAAAACCCGTCAATATCAATCATATAAATATCAACTAAGTTATGAGGGGAATGAATGGCACCCAGAACAGTCGAAAATAGAATAACAGCCTACCTTGGACACGAGGACAGTCCAGAAATTTCAAATCCAATTCATTCCACAGAAGTCGCAAAAGCCTACGGTTTTTCTGGACCTCTCGTAGGAGGTGTAACTGTATGGGGCTGGGCAACAGACACTATACTCGAGGCTTTAGGAGAAGAATGGTTAAAACTTGGCTGGGCTGAATATTCTTTCCGGCAACCCACCATGCCAGGTGACGAAATGCTAATCAGAGCTACAGAAGACGCCGATTCCAATTCATGGTCTGTAGAGATGTTAAACCAAGATAACGTTACTTGTGTCGTCGGTAAAGTTGGCAAGGGAAAAGCTGAATGGTCAAATGAATTCGTGCGATCCAAATCATTAACTCCAACTGGTGATGAACAACAAAAAAGATCCTTAACCTTGGAAAACGCTGAAATCGGATCTGACTGGGCTGCAATGAAGGTAGATTTCACCGAAGATGTGGCTANTGANTTCACATCTGAAAAACAGCAAACAAANAATCCCCTATTTGTGGGTTCGGACCCTATAGCTCATCCATCATGGACTGCNGGATGGGCCGAGCAATTAATGAGGCACAATTACGATATACCGACTTCTATGCACACTAGAAGTAGAGTTCAACACCATGATATTGTCACTGCTGGGACTGCAGTTACTGGGGCGGCTCACATGGTAGATGCCTATGAAAGGAAAGCTCATCATTTCGTTAATTTTGACGTACTTTTACAGGATCAAAACGGTGCCGATCTCGCACAATTAAGACATTGGACGATCTTCAAAATTGCCACACCCGAAGAAAGGGCNCAAGCAACAAGTTAGTTTTTATTCGGTCTTTCCTGTGAAGATAGGAGGGCGTTTTTCTATAAAGGCTCTCCTAGCTTCTTGACCATCTAAACTACCTAATGATTTCCCTATATTCAGCAACTCATAGTGAAGCTGTTTCTCCACGTCTATCCTATTAGCCGCTCTTAAAACTCTCTTAGTAGTCCGGCCCGTGATTGGTGACAGATTGGTTAAGGAGTCTAAATATTTATCAAATTCCTCTTGAAACACTTCATCAGGTACCACCTTGCTCACCATACCCAACTCCATTGCCTCCTCTCCCGTGACAGTTCTATTTTCAAGCAGGAATTTCATGGCCTGCTCATAGCCCATAGCCTGCGACAGAGTGATGGATAGGCCACCATCTGGGGAACCTCCGATGCGTGGGTATCCTGCCAAAAGCCTAGCTGAAGCGGCCATGATCCGGATATCAGTTGCCATCGCTAAGGAAAGGCCTGCGCCTACAGCCACGCCATTTATTCCACCGACTATTGGCTTATCACATTCTTCTCTAAGCGAAAGATAGAACCGACTCACCCAACCTAAATCATCCAGATATCTGTCCTGAGCAGACATTGGTATAAATTTTTCTTGGTCTTCATCAGGAGTTAGATCTAACCCTGCGCAAAANGCATCCTCTGTGCCTGTTAACCCAATAACCCAAACATCATCTTGTTCAGCTGCCNCTCTTACTGACTCAATCACNCCCCATGCAAGCTCCAAGGATNCNGCGTTTTTCTTTTCAGGCCTATTCATTATGATTTTTCGCACATGNCCTCGGTCATGTACTTCAACCAGATCAGTCATAAAGCAACCTCCCGATATTAGGCATCCAGGTCCAAGGAATGTCTAAGCAAACTGTTTCTTCTAATCGTCTAGAGCTTTTATTTGCTCTTCCACTTTCCCCAAATCTTCATATTCTTCCAAGCTTAGGTGATAGCACCTTCTTAAATATAGATTAGCTATATCCGATGCCCTCTGTCCTTCTTTACAAGCCCATTCAATTAGCATTGGTAACTGAAAGGTATCTGGCAAGTATGAAGACAAGGCTGTTAAATCTGCCTCTGTTTCATCAACTAACGTTTCTTCGTCCGATTCGATTGCATAACGCATGCGCCCTACAAGTTTTGTCAATTCGCTCAATTTATCCGATTCACTCATCATCGAATACATGATGTCATTGACTTGGTAGTCTATCTTCTCGGGAATCTCATTTGTGCCCTCAACATCGATAACCCCTGTCTCATCTTCGTATAATTCAAGATAAGCTTGTACAACATCATTTACTTTCATCATGGCTGAGGTTACATCAGATGCCGTGTACTCACCTCCAAATATTAGGTCGTCTTGCCTGGTTTCTGCCAAAGATGTCAAAAATTCAAGATCTTCAACCTCCTCAGGAGCTGGAGGAAAGGCAAAGGCTGACATATCTCCCGGACCAATTTCCCCAACTTGGTTCATCAAAAACGGAGGAACATATTTGCTAACATCCACCGTTATTGGAAGGAGGACCACATAAGAAGCATAACAAGCACCGGAAATGGTGTCGTTAAAGTAGACCAATGCGTGACCTCTTGGCCTTTCGGAGTTTCCTAATTCAAATTGCAAATCCATATCTACCTCTTGGTTTCCCAATTCCGTCTTCCATACCAGGAATATCTGAACCATTATATGCCAGTAACCAAGTGTTTATATAAGGAAATAAGTCCATATTTGAATATAATGGTTTTACAATTTGTTCCTTCAGTGACCACCTATGCAGATATATAAAAGACTAATACGGCCAATTTTATTTAATTTACCGCCTGAGACGGCTTGGCATCTCTCAGACCTAGGGTTGTCTCAAACGTGGTTTTGGAAGATGAATTGGGTGGATTTTAAATTCCAAAGTGATCTCTTGGCATCAAAAGTTGCCGGTCTACCTATCAAAAACCCTGTGGGATTAGCCGCTGGATATGATAAAAATTGTAAGTTTTTATCGTCCCTAGAAGAACTTGGGTTTGGGTATGTAATGGGTGGCACTGTGACGAAAGATGCTCGACCTGGGAATCCTAAACCTCGGGTTATTAGACTTAAAGACAAAAAGGCTTTAATAAATGCCCTGGGGTTTCCCGGCAATGGGTTAGATAATGCCTTATCGGAGGTCTCTAAGTTAAGAAACCACTCACAAAAATCAGTTCGGATATTAAGTGTATCGGGAACAGACATTTCAGACATTTCAGAATGTCACGAGACTTTGGAACCTTTTTGTGACGCTATTGAGTTAAATATAAGTTCCCCAAATACCAAGGGCCTTAGAGTTTTTCAAGAACCCGGTAAATTAAGATCTCTTTTACAAGCCGTAAATGAGCATAGAGAAAAACCCCTCCTCGTAAAAATGCCTCCCTATAATGCAAATGGAAGCATAGACGAAAACGCCCTAAACTTAGCAAGAATATGCGTGGAGGAAAAGGTAGAAGGACTGACCGTTTCCAACACAATGCCAGTAGAACATCAAGGACTTGCCATAGGACAAGGCGGGCTAAGTGGACCTCCCTTGTTTGAAAATACTATTTCAATGGTCAAAAACTACAAAAATGAATTTGCTAACGGGATAGAAATAAATGCATGTGGAGGGATTTCCAATGGATCCCAAGCATATGAGGCCCTTAAGGCAGGAGCTGCATCCATTCAAATATTGACTTCCTTAATCTATGAGGGACCTAGGGTGGTACAAAAGATAAACAAGGATTTGAACCATCTCTTCATCAAAAATGGTGATCCACGAACCTAGTGGATTGAGTTAAATAAGTGATCAACTTCCTTTCTAAAAGGCATAGCTGCCTGTGCACCTATTTTGGTTGTCGCTAAGGCACCCGAAGCACATCCACGTTTTATTGCAACAGGCAGTGATTTTCCTTCAGACAGTGCTGTGGCAAATCCACCAGCAAATGCATCACCNGCTGCCACTGAATCAACACTTTCCACCTCGTAACNTGGGACATGANTCAATTCCGAACCTGATAAAAAGAAAACACCATCTTCTCCCATAGTAATCAAACAAACGGCGTCAGANAGTTTTTTNATCCTTTGTAGCGCTTTATGAATTGAGCGTTCATCAGTTATTTCACACTTTGCCAAAAGTTGAGCTTCATTTTGATTTGGAGTTAGATAATTCACATTATTAATAAGTTCCTTGGTATCTGTCACAAAGGGTGCTGGATCCCACACCACTTGAACTCCTTTGCCACGGGCTAATTGTGCTGCCTTTAAATTAACCACATATGGAACTTCATTCTGCAGGATAAGACAGTCGGTTTTAGCTAAGGAGGCTTCTAAATATCGAAGCTCTGTTACTCCGCAAGTCATATTTGCACCAGACGAAACAACGATAGTGTTCTGAGATTGTGAATCGATAGTTATTAGCGCTATCCCTGTATTGGTATCACTATCCTCAGTAACCATTTCAGTATTTATTGATTCGCTTTCTAAATTCCGTAAAACCTGTCGCCCGAAACCATCAGACCCGACACGGCCTATCATTGACACTTTTGCCCCAAGTCTAGCTGCTGACACAGCTTGATTTGCACCTTTACCTCCATGTTCAGTCAAAAAAGTTTCAGCAAAAACAGTTTCACCCTGAGCCGGTAAATTGTTCACCTTGGTTACTAGATCAACATTGATACTTCCAAAAACTAATATATTTGTTTGTGCCATCTGGGTTATATGCCTATTTGGTTATTTACTAAAAGATTCTCCAGATATAAAGCGACTCCATCTTGATTAGGATCTTTGGCTATGTCATCACATACCTCAAAGACCACCGATTCACCCCCTTCCATTGCAACTCCCCTACCCGCCCATTTAAGCATTTCGACATCATTAAATCCGTTGCCAAAAGCTATTACATCCTCAACTCGAGCGTCTGATTGCCTACACATCCAATCTAAAGCTTTATCTTTGCCGGCCTCAGTACTGAGTATTTCACAAAAATGGGGTAGAGACCGAGTAGCATATAAGTGGTCTGAGTATTCTGCTTTTAGATCTGATTCAAGAGTTTCTATAATTCCGGGATCTCCAACTCCTAAGACTCGATACAAATCCTTAGGAATTTCTTTCAGAGAATCCACTTGAACTATTTGTACTCCATTTCTTTCTCCATATGCTTCAGCCCAAGGAGTCATTTCTTCCACGTAAACATCATCACCAGCGTAAGCCACAATGTCTACTCCCCTCTTAGAAAGTAGATCAACTGCAAGTGAAACCTGTTGCCTAGACATGAAAGTCTCCCAAACATTTTTAGCACCTTTTTCAAAACTAACCAAGGCACCCTGAAATGAAATAATGGTCTCTATCATCGGGGCTTGTTTCAGAAAAATTAAGGCCGACTTCAAACTGCGCCCTGTCGCCACTGAAACGATTGCACCTCTAGCCGTGCATTCCTCTAAAATTTTCGTCATATATGGCGACATGAGAGATGAATCACCCTTTAAGGTACCATCAATATCGAGCGCTATGATTTTGTATTTCAATGATTGATTGCTCCGCTAATTTGGTTTGCTGTGCTAGAATCCTTCTTATTTTTGTGACTAGGTTGAGTCTGAGCATTACATGAGAATTAATCCCAGATTAATACTGTGGATTTGTATTATTCCCCTAGTACTTTATTTGATGATACAAGCCTTTGGAGAAAAATAATAAACCTACCAAGGAGATATTTATTGTCAGAGAAAAAGGTTTTGGTCACTGGGCTAGCCGGCAAAATAGGGGGGATAATCCGCTCTAACTTATCAAATAAGTATTCATTGTCAGGACTTGATCTAAAAAAAGTGGAAGGTTTTCAAACAACAATTGGAAATCTTTCATGTTTAGATGAAATTCTACCTGCCTTTGAGGGAATCGATACAGTAGTCCACCTAGCAGCTGACCCCAATCACCAAGGGGGATGGGAAACCAATCTTGACAACAATATTGTTGGGACTAGAAACGTTTATGAAGCAGCACGCATATCTGGTGTAAAGCGAATAATCTTTGCCAGCAGTAATCACGCAATTGGCTTTTATCCGCTCAAAGATAATCCCTATAAACAAATATATGATGGGGATTTTCAAGCGATAAGACATCCGGTTAACCCTTTGACAACAGACTTAATCCGGCCGGACGGTTATTACGGGGTAAGTAAAGCTTTTGGAGAATCCCTTGGAAGTTATTTTCATGACGAGTATGGAATCTCCGTCATATGCATGAGAATCGGTTGGGTCATGGAACCAGAT
>PBWI01000045.1 GCA_002728195.1 Chloroflexota bacterium | reverse complement strand
GGACAAGAGTCATACCATGGGCATTTTCAACTCCGGCCTCCCAGGAATTAACCAGTTCACCTTGCTGGCTGAACACTAGGATTTTCGGTTCGCTCTGATGGAATGTTATGACATTTCCAGTTTTCGAGCTCACGACTATTCCATGATGAGCCCAACCGTCTTTCACACTATCAGCACCTGGCGCTTCTACCCATTTTTCGTGCCAGGCGTAATTATGATTTGAGTTTCCTATCTGCATTTTACCTACCTCCGCAACAGTTTTTGAGATAAGTGTGGATCATCAAATCCCAAGCGTGATGCATTTAATTCAAAACTAATTTAGTAAATCTCCCGCCAATTAACCATTCAGCCACATATATATTCCCCGATTCGTCCACAGTTATTCCATGAGGACTATTAAATCTCTCTGGGCCCAATCTAGAAGGTCTTTTGATATCGCCAGAATCAGAAATTTCATTCGGCCATCCTTCAGATTTAGCAGCGAGGTCGTCCGGAAACAAATATCTTACCAAGCTATCTTCTAAGTCTAAAATAGCCAGGCGAGCCTCTAGTTCAGCTACGATCATCAAATTTCCTGTGATCGCAAACTCACTGGGTGTGTTGAAAAATTCCTCGCCAAAAGTCCTCAAATAGTCCCCATCTAAATTGAACACCTGCACTCTGCCGTTGGCTCTGTCGGCAACGTAAAGTTCCGGGGTATATTTTCTACGATCAATTACTATGCCATGGGGACAACTGAAATGACCCGAGCCCTCTGAGCCATCTATTGAAAGAATGTATTCTCCCTCGGCATTAAACTTATGCACCAGGCTCGCACCATACCCGTCAGCTACCCAAATGTCGCCTAACCCACCAAATCGTATTTCATCAACCGCTATGGAAGTCGGGGCATATCTGCTATGTCCATAATTTGGGTGGGTAGGGTTAGGAAGACTTAAGATAAAGTGACCTTCCAAGTCATATTTACTGACTATCCCTGATTTATTTTCTGCACCCGGGGGGTATTCGTACGAAAATTCTGGCAGTCTTTTGGACCCGTTGTCTGCAATCCATAGATAGTCATTTCCATCATCATTTACCACAGTAATGCCATGTGCATCCGTAAAATTCCCTAACCAGGAATGAATAAGCTCACCATCCTGGGCGTATATAAGAATTTCTGAACTTCCGCTATCACATGAAACTATGCGCCCATCGGAGGTAGTAGCCATCCCTGGGTGTGCCCAACCAGTTAGCGATTCTTGTCCCTGGTCACGGCCACCCCAGTTCTCAACCCAATCGTAACTTGGAGTAGTCATCACATTTCCTACANTATTGAAGCGGGCTGGAAAATTCCAGCCCGCAATCCCATTAAGGGTGAAGAATTACTTTAGTGTAGCCATCCACTCTTTGATCAAATTTTGTGTAGGCATCTGGAGCCTCATCTATAGAGACCTCATGGGAAACCACAAAACTAGGACTGGCTTTCTCAGCAATAATCANATCTCTTAGGTATGCATTATATTTTTTCACGTTGCATTGACCCGTTCCCAAACGCAAGCCTTTTTCAAACAGCTTCCCAAAATTTAAGAGTAAAGCTCCCGATTTGGCAGATTCATTCACTCCTCCTGGATCAGAAGGCACGTACAGACCCGGTATNCCCATCATACCTGTAGGCTTGACAACATCAATCATTTGATTCAAAACCACATTGGGAATCTCTTCCTGTTCTCCACCGGCAGCAGATGAACCTTGTGCTGCGGCTTGATACCCTACAGCATCAATCCCTTTGTCTACCCCAGTATCATTCCTAATATCCTTTATCTGTTCTACAGGGTTACCGTCATCAAAGTTTATTGGAATCGCCCCAATGCTTGCAGCTTTATCCAACCTCTCCTGTACATGGTCGATGCAATATACTTCGGCGGCACCTCTAATCACCGAACTGTAAGCTGCCATCAATCCCACCGGCCCGGCACCAAAAACAGCTACACTTTCTCCAGGACTTACATCAGCAAGCTCTGCCCCGTGATATCCAGTGGGGAATATATCGGCCAACAAGGCAAAATCAGCTTCAAACTGATCTCCCTTGGGAAGAGGCAAACAGTTAAAATCAGCGAAAGGCACCTGCATATACTCTGCCTGGCCGCCAACCCAAGGCCCCATAGCGACATAGCCATATGCTCCACCGGCAAATCCAGGATTTACAGTGGTGCAAAACCCCGTGTAGCCCCGCTGGCAGTTCTTGCAAAACCCGCAAGCGACATTAAAAGGCATAACGACTCTATCGCCAACAGATAAATTCTTAACTGCAGAGCCTAATTCCTGTATGACCCCCATGTTTTCATGTCCAAATACTATGCCAGGTTCAGCAGCTGTTCTACCTTCATACATATGTAGGTCAGACCCACAAATGCAACTTGACGTTATTTTCACAATCACATCATTTGGATGTTGTATTTNGGGATCATCAACAGTCTCTACAGCGACCTCAAACGGTTTCTTATAAACAACGGCTTTCACGGTGTTTCGCTCCTTGTCTTATATGACTAATCTAGTTCTAACCGCGCACATACTATTATTATTGGAGTCCTCTGACAAATGGTTATATGTAATAAAACATAACGAAATATGTTTTAATCTCTTGATTGGAGTTTTTAGGGTGTTATTATTCGATAAGAAAAATCAATTTTTAGGTCAGCGGTTAATAATATGAAATATTTGAAAACCATTGGATTCAATTCAAATCAACCAATTGGACGCGGTTTCAACTACCCATACGACATAGCTTTCAGTGAAGACAATAGAATCTTTGTCCTCAACAGAATGGGGGGACATAATTCTTCCGGTATCAGGATTCAAATTTGTACATATGATGAAAATTGGCTAGGTGAATTTGCTACAGGGCCTGGAAAGGGAGATGCTCAATTTGTCATTCCAGTCTGTATGTCTTTCAATAGTAAAGACATCCTATATGTGACTGATGAATCCCTTAATGACATCAAGGTTTTTGACAACCAAGGTAATTACTTAACCAAGTGGACCCAAAATACTAACGGCCCTCAAAAATTTTCTGGTCCTAGTGGCATTACACACGGCTCAGATGACTCTGTATATGTGGTGGAACAATACGAACACAAAATAAGTAAGTTCACAGAAGACGGACAGTTCCTTTTCTCCTGGGGTTCAGAAGGTGACGGAAACGGTGAATTCAATCTACCATGGGGAATTACCACAGATCACGAAGGACATATATATGTGGCGGACTGGGGTAACGACAGAATTCAAAAATTCACTGCTGATGGTGATTTCGTATCCCTTTACGGCGAATCAGGTTCCAAAGAAGGCCAATTTAACAAACCGAGCTCAGTGGCAGTNGATAGTAAAGGCTATATACACGTAGCTGATTGGGGCAATGAACGAGTTCAGGTATTGAGTCCAAACGGTGACTTCCATCAGCTTTTGGAAGGTGAAGCCACTTTATCTAAATGGGCAGAGGAATGGCTTGAGGTCAATTTGGATGAATATGATTTGAGAAAAGAGTCCAATTTGTTAGTTAAAGAACTACCTAAGCACCTTCAAACACCCTATCACAAGGCGTCTCAATCAGAACCTATATTCTGGGGACCTGTCTCAGTAAAGATAGATACGGAGGATAGACTCTACGTCACTGAACACAGTAGACATCGCATTCAAATATATGAGCAATAAAACCAATAGAATTAACTCAAAATCACATAAGGGGTAAAAATGGGGTCAACGAATAGAACATTAGCAGCGCATTTGGCGAGAAGAGCTGGATTCGGGGCCACACCTGAAGAACTCGACAACTACTGTGAGATGAACTATGAGGATTTGGTTGAACATCTAATATCTAAAGTAGATTCCTCCCACATTTCCGACCATTTAATTTTTCGAAGGCATGTCGATCTTCATACTATGCAAGGGCATAATGCCGTTTATTGGGGATACAGGATGATTTCTACCGACAATCCATTTGTCGAAAAAATGGCTTTGTTTTGGCACGGAGTTTTCGCAACAGCGGAAAATAAGTTAAACAATATAGGGTCTTTAACCAACCAGATTGATATGTTTAGAAGACACGGACTGGGCCGATACAACGATTTACTGATAGAACTCTCAAAAGATCCTGCAATGCTTATCTGGTTAGATAACCATACCAACCATAAAGATTCTATTAATGAAAATTATGGGAGGGAAATATTAGAACTTTTTTCCATGGGTGTGGGCAATTACACAGAAGACGATGTTAAAGAGTGCGCAAGGGCTTTCACTGGATGGACCGTGAAAAACGGAGAATACCTTTCAATGATGGCAGTTAAAGATTCAATCTGGCCTTATGGAAGAATCCTTTGGCACCATGAATATAGAGATACTGACCATGATGGTGGCAAAAAAACCTTTTTAGGCGAAAATGCAAATTTCAACGGTGATGGCGTAATCGATGTAATCTGCAAACAAAGAGCCACAGCAACCTTTGTAGCAAGGCATTTATATAATTTTTTCGTTGCGGATGAGGTGCCAGTACCTCAATGGTCCAGCACTCCTCCCAGGGATCCTGAAGCTATCAATACTCTCGCTGACACCTACATGGAATCCGACCACGATATAAGGTCAGTAATGAGGGTCTTATTCAATTCTGATTTCTTCAAAAACTCAAAATTCAAACGAGTCAAAAGCCCAACTGAACTTATTATTGGTACTCTGAGAAATACTCGGGAATACCAAGTCCCTGACGGAGGAGAGATAGGAATCTATAACATAGGTGAAGAATCTGGCTACATGGGTCAGAAGTTACTGGATCCCCCCTCAGTAGAGGGATGGCATACAGGAGAAGAGTGGATTACCAGTGGATCTCTAGTAGATAGAGTAAATTTCGCGACCAGCCATATCGGTAATGATTCCAATCCGGGAGTTAAAACACTTATTGAGAGAGTGGGAATAGAAAACAAAGACCCCAAAACATTGGTGGAAGACTGCTTGGAAGTACTTGGCTGTGTGGAAATCGAAACAGACACCTACCAAAAATTAGAAGAAGTCGCGGCGGCTGGATTAAAGAAATCAGATTCGCCGGAAAAGGTATCTTCTAATTTAATTATTGAACTATTTAAATTGATAGTTTCTAGTAGGGAATACCAAAGGTGTTAAGTAGAAATCTAGTTATTCAAAAAGATTGAATACTTGGTTTTCCTGTTGTAAAACCTGAACGAAAGTGGCACATTTAGGCATATCTTTAATTTTGGTAGCCCCAATATAAGTGCATGCCGACCTAACCCCACCAATTATTTCAGTCAGTGTATCTTCAACGGTCCCCTTATAAGGAATTTTTATCTCCTTTCCTTCTGCACCTCTATATCCATCCTTACGTGCACCGTGGATTTCCATAGCCCTATCGGAACTCATTCCATAAAATTCCATTCTCCCGTCCAAAATATCAACCTCAGATTCCTCGTGCCCTGCGAGCATACCACCCAACATAACAAAGTCAGAACCGGCCCCAAATGCCTTCGCAACATCTCCTGGATATACACATCCCCCATCTGCTATCACTTGTCCACCTACACCGTGTGCGGCATCGGCACACTCAATAATCCCTGAAAACTGTGGTATACCCACCCCAGTCATTAAACGAGTAGTACATACTGAACCAGGCCCTATACCGCATTTAACTATATCTGCGCCACGCAAAATAAGTTCCTCTGTCATCTCCGCCGTAATCACATTACCTGCAATTATTGTTTGTTCCGGAAATTCCTCTCTCATTTGCGCTACAAAGTCAACAAAATTTTCATGGTAACCATTTGCGACATCGATAGTTATGAAGGGGATCTCAGGATATTTCTCAAGGACGATTTTTAAAGTCAAAAAGTCAGGTGCGTCTTCATCCCAAATTCTGTTGGTACCAGTACATATCGACACATAATTGAGATCTAAACCTTCTGCGACAGCATTGTCCCAATCTTCGGGTTCATAATGTTTTCTCAATACCGTCAGCATCTTGTAATTCTGTAACACCTTAGCCATCGAAAAGGTGCCAACGCCATCCATGTTAGAGGCGATAATTGGAATACCTTTAAACTTCTTACCAGAATTCAAAAAGTTAAACTCTCTTTCCATATCGACATCTCTTCTTGATGTCAGCTTTGAACGCTTTGGCTTTAGTAAAACATCTTTGTAATCAAGTTTTAAATCAGATTCTATTCGCATTTATCTTTCACCATTCTTCAATTGATATCACATTAAGGCGTTGAGCAATCACCTATCAATTCTAACGATGCAAATCGGTGTATAACAGTATTCAATGGTATCAAACAGTTAAGGCGAGGTTGTATGGCTAATGAAACCTCTATAAAGTTTGGTAACCAAAAACATTTAGAGGACCGAGACATTATGGTTTGGCAAGAAGAAATGGATGAGCTGCATAAAAGGCTCGAAATGGCTAGAGGTATGGGTGGTAAGGAGGGCATTGACCGACAACATGCTAATGGTAAATTGACCGTTCGGGAACGCATAAACGCTATTTCTGATCCAGGAACATTCAAAGAACTTTCAGCATTGGCAGGCAGTGCCAGATACGAAGATAACGAGCTAGTAGATTTCACCCCATACCCTCGTGTCATTGGAACAGCGCATTTAGGTGGAATGAGGGTCATGTTGGATGGAGGAGATTTCACTGTACGGGGAGGGGCAGGGGAGAGAGGAACTGGAAGTCAACCTAGTTCATTAAAATACGCTCTTCAATGGCGTATACCTCTAGTAAGGCTCCTTGATGCGGTTGGTGGAAGTGTAAGAACTTTTGAACAAATTGGCAGGACTTATTTGCCTGACGGGGGTGGAACCTCAAAAGCTGTTGATTTGCTCAATGAAGTCCCCGTGGTTTCTGCCGTTCTTGGGTCTGTAGCAGGCCTGCCAGCAATTGAAGCGTGTCTGTGTCACTTCAGTGTAATGGTAAAGGACACTAGCCAAGTTTTCGCAGGGGGACCTCCTGTAGTGAAAGCAGCATTAGGATATGAGGTAACTAAAGAAGAATTAGGGGACTACAACAGCCAAGTATTTAAAACAGGAGTAATAGACAATCTGGCTGAGTCGGAAGAAGAAGCCTTTCAAATGATTCGAAAGTTTCTTAGTTATATGCCTACTAGTGTTTGGAAAAAACCTAAACGAATCACTATCGATGACGACCCAAACAGGAGGGACGAAGAGCTTTTATCAATAATTCCTCGCAGAAGCAAGAGAAGATATGATCCATACAAAATTTTGAACCATGTCTTGGACCATGATTCATTTTTTGAAATAGCACCGTTTTACGGCCAATCTAAGATAACAGGGTTAGCAAGGGTAAACGGGTACCCTGTTGGGGTTCTAATGAACAATCCCAACCACTTAGGTGGATCTACAGATGTAGCTTCTGGGGAAAAAACCATACGGCTGGTCAGTCTCTGTGAAACATTTCATATACCAATAGTATCTTTCGTAGACGAACCTGGTTTTATGGTAGGAATAGACGCTCAAAACCAAGGCATAGTAAGAGCCGGAGCAAGATTAGTGATAGCGAATGCGAGAAGCCAAACACCCTGGATAAGCTTTTATTTAAGGCAAGCCTACGGAGTTGCTGGGCAAACAAACCATCGACCTACAGGAATGTACCACCGATATGCTTGGCCCTCGGCCAAATGGGGATCAATGCATATTGAAGGAGGGGTATCTGCGGCATATCGGCGAGAAATAGCGGCTGCTGATAATCCTGAGGGAAAACGCCTGGAAATTGAAGCTCGCCTTCAAGCTATGGCATCTCCTTTCAGGACAGCGGAAGACACAGGTGGTGAAAGTAGTTCACACGGGATCGACATAATTGATCCGAGGGATACAAGATCTTTGTTGTGCGATTTCATCGACATGGCACAGGACATGCTTGATACTCAACTAGGCCCCCCTAACTCTCCGTACATTCCCTAATGGATCTAGCTTTCAATATGTCTGGCCAAACTATAAAGCATGCTGTGACCAGAAGTACTCCTAATAACCCATCAACAAATAATGCTGCTCTTACTCCCCATATCTCAGCAATTGTCCCTGAAATCAGTAACCCTAAAGGCAAGGAATAAACTCCCAGTTGCCTTAATCCCATCACCCTTCCTCTTAAGTTATCTGGTGTTAAAGACAAAAGCATCATGGCTATTGCAACCACACATATTGACTGGCCTAAACCAGCAACGAATAAAGTGGGCAAGGAAATTACAAAGCTGGGAACCAAAGCCAATAAAATGATTGCAGTACTCCACAGGAAAGCTCCTCCAATCGCAAATCTCCCTATCCTTCCCGAACTATCTCTACCTCCAGCGAAAAGTGACCCGAGAACTGCTCCCCATGAATAAGTTCCCATCATGAACCCCAGTCCAGTGGATGTAGAACTAAAAACTTCTTTAGCAAGTACTGAAATAAGCCCAAAATATATAGGAAATGTCGCTAAATTTATTATCACAGCCAAGGCCAATAGGGCTGCAATAACTGGAGTTTGGTTCACGAATCTTATTCCCGCCTTTAAGTTATCTAGAACATCTAAATCTCTCAACGACTGATTAGGAGAAATTTTTCCTATATTTATGGCGCAAAACAAGGATATGAAATAAAGAAACACTATAATTCCATAGCTAGCTTTTACGTTCAAAAATGCTAATACCACACCACCAACTATAGGCCCAATCATCTGTGTGACATCCCCACCGGCTCTTGCTAAGGCCACTCCATTATTTAGATTCTTATCACCAACTACGGAAGGCAAAATAGATTGCCTAATAACCATATCGAATGTTTTAGAAAGCCCCAATAATCCGGCCATTACCAGAATAACAATAGTATTCAAGGTCCCCACGAGAGTTATGCTGAGAATAACCAGGCCATTCATCACAAATGATCCTCTTACGAGAATCAATAACAACTTCCTATCAAACCGATCAACTACGACTCCGAAAGCAGGTGACAATATTGTTCCCATAAAACGCAATGCTCCGTATAGACCAACTAAGAGAGGGGAACTAGACATTTCCAATATAAGCCAGGAGAGGACCACCAATTCCATATATTCCGCCCAGGCTTGTAAGCAATCAGAAAGCCAAAGGAATCTATAATTTCTTATTTTAAAACTACTAAACGTTTTTCTTAAATGTGTTTCAGTTATCATTTTTGAATCTTATTTGAATCTGGAAATCCAGCCAGCAAATATATACTCTTGCTGATAGGAATGCACCTCTAGCCAGCTAAAATTTGTAAAAGGGATAAAAAAATGGCCCAACACATAAGTCCTGAGGACGCAAGAATCACTTGGAAAGGAACAGTATCGACAGAGGTCAAAAATGGGGAAGTAATGCCGTGGCGTATCCCATTTCCTGAAAAAGACCTATTTGCATGGCAGCTAGTTGAACGTGCAGCAATGCCGGCTGGAGTACGGATTGAATTTACTAGTAACACCCCACATTTAGAACTATTTTTCGATTCCGTATCAGAAAGAAGCCCTATAGATGTATTTTGCGACGGGGACTTCAAGGCTACATTAGAAACAGCTGATCTAAATTCTGCAATGTTGGGAAATCTAGGTACAAAAAACAAGGCAATCCAAATTTGGTTGCCTCAATACGGAGAATTTAGGCTTAATAAATTAATAATTGAAGATAACGCATCATTAGCTACATTAAAGGACGACAAGCATACTAAATGGGTGACTTATGGAAGCTCGATAACCCAGTGCCGAGATGCTAATTCTCCAAGTAGAACGTGGCCATCAATTGTCGCAAGAAAACACAATTTAGATCTAACTTGCTTGGGATACGCAGGTCAATGCCATTTAGATCCCATGGTTGCTCGAACAATTAGAGATATACCGGCAGATATAATATCAATGTGTCTAGGCATCAATGTGTACACGTCTTCTTCACTAGGAGAGCGTACATTTCAACCAGGAATATTGGGGTTTATCAAAATATTACGTGAAAAGCATGTGACCACCCCGCTAATAGTGATGTCCCCAATATATTCACCAGGAAGAGAAAAAAACCCAAACGATGTCGGTCTAACTCTTGAATACATCAGAAATGAGATAAAGGAAGCGGTAGAAATAATGCAAACCTCAGGCGACCAAAATATTTATTATTTGGACGGTTTGACTGTATTTGACAACCAATATGAAAATTTACTACCCGACAACCTACACCCAAACGACGAAGGCTATTCGATTATGGCAGGTAACATATCAAATTTCCTAAAATTGCATTTATGATTACCAGTAATTTCAAACTTAAGATCTACTTAACAAATTAGCCAATTGAAGGTGAAGCATATGCGCCTAGAAAATAAAGTTGCTCTAATAACGGGCGGTGCAAATGGAGTAAAAAGTGATTTGATGGGTTTCGGGGGGGCTTGTGCATGGAAATTTGTACAAGAAGGCGCAAAAGTTGTTATTGCAGATTTGGATGTCAAGAATGGCATAAAGACGGTCGAACAAATCAAAAAGGAAGACGGAAACGCCGAATTTATTAAGCTAGATGTCACTAGATATTCAGATTGGAAATTAGTATTAGATTTCACAATCAAGTCCTATGAAAAATTAGATATTCTAGTGAACTGTGCAGGAACCGCCTCAGTGGAACGAGTAGAAGATACCACGGAAGAAATTTGGGATGCACAAATGGATGTGCATGCAAAAGGGGCTTTGCTTGGGACTCAAGCTGTCCTTCCCTTGATGATTGCTCAAGGAGGAGGATCAATAATCAATTTGTCTTCGATCAATGGGCTTATTGGAAGCCAAAGCTCAACTGCATATCACGCGGCTAAGGGTGCAGTTAGATTGCTTACAAAGAATACAGCGATTCAACATGCAAAAGATGGTGTAAGGGCCAATTCTGTACATCCTGGATATGCAGATACACCACTGACAAAACCTCTGTTTTCCGATGAAGATGCTTTGGCGCTAAGACTTAACAAGGTTCCGTTAGGAAGATTAGGTACAGCAGACGAAATTGCCAATGGAATTATTTACCTAGCATCAGATGAATCATCCTTTGTCACAGGCTCTGAGCTTGTGATAGACGGAGGAATGACCTCCCAGTAAATATGAATTCATATCAGGTTGATAACGGTCTTTTAGTATGTTTTGATGGTTATTGCAATTTGTGCAGCGGGTGGATTAACTTCTTAATCAAACGAGACCATAAGGATGTATTTACGTTCACATCTCTTCAATCCGCCGAATTTGGAAATATATTGCAGCGCAGTGGTTATAAGAAATCAAATATCGGATCACTTAATAGCATAGTAGTCTTTCGTTCTGGTCAAGTTTTTATTCGATCAGACGCTGTAATAGAAATTCTCTTTGCCCTCGGAGGACTTTTTAAAGTGGCAATCCTACTGAAATTAATTCCCAAATACTTACGAAATGCTGTTTACGATTCTATTGCCAAAAGACGATATCGATGGTTCGGAACTAGGGATACATGTCGTGTCCCTTCACCAACTGAAGCCCATAAGTTCCTTGAATAAAACAATCGTCCCAAAGAAACCGGTATTTCTCAGGGGTAAATGGAATCATTTACTATTCGCAAACTATGAAGTGGACCCTGCAGTCCTCCAATCTCACATTCCTGCAGGTACTACCTTAGACTCTTGGAATGAGATTGTTTTCCTCAGTCTAGTTGCTTTCCGTTTCTCGGATACTAGTGTACTTGGAATACCCACATTAGGTTGGAGAAATTTTGACGAGGTAAATTTAAGGTTTTATGTGAAATGTGAGGNAGATCAAGAAATTAGAAATGGTGTGGTTTTTATAAAAGAAATCGTACCGAGTTGGTTAGTAAGTAANATAGCCAATTTACTTTACGGAGAAAATTACCAAAANAAAGAAATGCTTAGTTCCGTAGAGTTACTACCGAGTTCAAATAAAAATATCAACTACGANGTTAAAGATTCCAATGCAAGCAACAATTTTTCAGCTTTTGTGGAAAACACAGGAAAAATACCTCCTCGGNATAGTTTAGAAAGTTACATAACAGAACATTATTGGGGGTACGCNAAAAAAGACTCTAAGACCACCATGGAATATGAAGTGGAACATCCCCAATGGAAAGTTACAAAAGTAGATGATTATGGCATTAACTTCGATTTTGAGCAGGTCTATGGTAACCCATATTCCTTTCTATCCTCCCTGAAGCCACAATCTGTGTTCTATTGCGAAGGGTCTGAAATATCTGTGCGAATGGGGAAAAAACTCAAGCCTTAATTGACTCTAATGTAGCTTCCGCTTCCCTTATAAGAGATTCAACTGAACTTCCAACAAACATAACGTGTCCCATTTTTCTTCTTGGGCGGACTGACTGCTTACCATACATATATAATCTGACAGCACTTGAAGAATACAATTCAAATTGATGAGCAGAGCTATTTAATATCTCTGCCTCTTCTCCAAGAATATTAAGTAAAACTGAAGCATTCAAGAAATCTGGCATCAAAATAGGTAATCCTACTAAGGCTCTTACTTGACTCTCGTATTGAGAAATACTAAATGCATCTATTGAATGATGGCCTGAGTTATGTGGCCGAGGAGCGATTTCATTTACTAATATCTCATTTTTTGAATTCAAGAACATTTCCACACAGAACACTCCAGCTTCACCTATCGCTCCAATTACTTCTTTAGCTAGTTTTATAGCACCTTCTTGAAAATCATCCTCCAACCTAGGAGGTGAAATGCTCATACGTAATATGCCACCTTCGTGGGTATTTTCAGTAGGGGGATATGCCACCAGTTTCCCCAATCCATCTGAAACAATAATCACAGACATCTCTAGACGGTAATCGACCACTGCCTCTACGACCCAAGATTCACCATGAATCAATTTCAGTAATTCGTCCATCTCAAAGTCATCCTCAATCTTCCACTGGCCATGACCGTCGTACCCTAAGGTGGCTGTTTTAATGATCCACGGCTTAGGCAGTTTTACATTTCGAAACCCTTCAACGTCNAAGACAAATTCATGAGATGTAACTGGAAATTTATTTGAGGACAAAAAAGTCTTTTCTTCAATCCTATTCTGAGCCAATTTTAGACTTTTACTACCAGGTCTAACCAGATTCATATCTTCCAATTTTGATACAAGCTGGTAGGGCACATTTTCCCATTCCAAGGAAATAGCATCCACCATTTCTGAAAAAGGTTTTATTTGATCATCGTCACTAAATGGTGCATCGATTGAATGGGTAGCATATCTCTTAGCTGGCGCAAAAGGATCTGGGTCCCACACAACCACCTTATATCCCATTCTCAATGCTGCCTCTGTAAAGAATCCACCCAACTGACCACCGCCTAGCATACCCAAGGTTGATCCTGGATTAATAACTGATTTGTATGACATCTATGAATTACCTTTGGCTTCAGGATTTTCCATAACACTTTCAGTGAGATCTTTGCGCCAAGACCTTAATTTATCTTTCACAATAGGATCGGAAATGGCAATTATCTCAGCAGCCAATATTGCAGCGTTTTCGGCACCTCCGATAGCCACAGTTGCCACGGGCACTCCTCGAGGCATCTGAACTATGGATAAAAGAGAATCCATACCTTTCATATGCTCTAGAGGCATAGGGACTCCGATAATTGGAATTATCGTCTTTGCGGCTAACATTCCCGGAAGATGAGCAGCACCGCCTGCGCCGGCAATAATGACTTTAATTCCTCTATTCTCTGCTGATTCAGCATACTCGTAAAGCCAATCAGGAGTCCTATGAGCAGANACAACACGAAGCTCATTACTAACTGACAGATTATCCAAAATCTCTGTTGCTTTTTTGAGCAGAGGAAAATCTGAAGTACTCCCACCTACAATTGACACTATTGGTTCTGTATTACTTTGCAACTGAGTCATTTTTTGCTCCCTATTTCCATTATTCTACAAACCTTTGTTTTGATACTGGCTACAAAATAAACATCTAGCTAATCAGTCCCCACCAATGTTTTAAATTTAAGGTAATCCTTAAAACTCATCTCCTTATCACCCAGCATTTGGTGAATAATACTTCTGTGCTTGTATGAAGCCCAATGGTCAGGGTCCAAAGCAATCGCATGGTTTAAATCGTCCATAGCTAGGTTCAATTCACCAATCTCAGAGTATGCCAGAGCTCGGTTATGGTATGCATCTCTATACTTTGAATCTATTTTTAATGCCTGCTCGAATGCCATTATCGCTTTACTAGCCTCTGATAAACAAAGTCGCGCCACGCCAATGTTATTCCATGACATAGAATGATTTGGTTTATCCGCAACCACCCCTAGAAAGCAGTCTAAAGCCCTACTATGATCTCCACGATTCGCGAGATAGTTGCCCATCCTAAACTGCTCTTCCCAGCTACAAGATTCCAACAGTGTATCTCCGGTGTTTCAATAAAATTCCTTTGAATGGCCAATTTAGAAATTCCGGACTGTATAGTCCGAATACTAAAATCGACATGCCTATTGTAATATTTATGGATAATGTCTTCACAAATCCAAAATCCAAGTCCTACTAACTCAATTCTTCCTGGTATGGTTGAGGCCTCGCCAAAGATGCAACATGCCAAATTGAATTTNACCGCCAGCATAAGTGAAATTCTTACCAGCCATTCTTACGAAATATTTGATTGCCCGATAATGGAGTCTACGGAACTCTACGCTATGAAATCTGGTGGCGAGCTCACTAGCAGGCTATATTCCTTCGTTGAACCAGGAGGTATGAACGTCAGCCTAAGACCTGAATTTACTTCCTCCGTCATAAGATCTTATATATCTGATGAAATACCCCAGAAACAAATAGTTAANAAACAATATGTCGGGCCTGTTTTTAGATATTCCGATTCAAGCCAAGGATCTAATCAAAGGCAATTCACACAACAAGGTTGCGAACTAATTGGTGATTCTAGTGCTGATGCAGATGGAGAAATATTAAAGCTTAGTTTGCTTACCCTTGAAAAATCTGGTTTGGAAAAAGTAACCGTCAAGCTCGGACATATGGGGTATCTAAGATCCTTACTAGAAAAATTCGGCCTTAGCGAAGTTTTGATAGGTTTTACACTTGCCAATTTACAGTTACTNACCCAACAGACAAATGGAATAGAAAAATTATCTGAAATGGCTTCGGATATAGGACTTATAAATCCAGGTAACAAAGTTCCTGTATCAAAGCTGGAGAAAGCTTCAGAATTGTCCAGGTCAGACAATTATGGACGCCGTAACATAGAACAAATAAATTACCGTTCGACAAGAAAACAGACGAATTCCTTTTCTGTAAAGGAATACATTGAATCTTTGGAATCGTTAACGAAATTGTTACGTAATTTAGCTGGAAATCTAAACACGATTTCCGATGAGTCCAATGACTCCACATTTGAAAAGGCCAATCAGTATTTTAAGCTCGTAGCAGGAAAAGCTATGAGAGACATGAAAATTGANGTGGATTTTATCATTGACTGCGCTGCGCAACGTGGATTCACATACTATACAGGGATTATTTTCGACATCGAATATGTGAAAGGATCGGATTCAATTCCACTGGGTGGGGGTGGAAGATACGATGGTTTAGTAAAATTATTGGGAGGNCCAACAGAAGTACCCGCCACTGGATTTGCTGTTAATATCGACTCNATACTTTCTATAAACTCAATGGACGAAGACAGATGACTTCGGAAAATTCAGGCTTGAAACTGGTAATCCCAAGTGATGGAGCTATGTATGAATCTACCTTGGAATTCATGGCCAATGCGGGACTCTCTATAGAAAGAGAAAGTAAAAGAAGATATATAGCTAATATCCCCAAAATACCAGGAATAACCGTTCTATTACTAAGAAGTGCAGACATAACTTCCACATTGGAAGATGGCAGTGCAGATTTGGGTTTACTTGGGGAAGATCGTTATACGGAACTAAGGCAAGAAGATTTACCAACATCTGTAATATTAGGAGGGTTGAACTATGGAAATTGTTCCCTCACCATCGGGGTACCCAACTCCTGGTCTGACGTAGATTCAATAGCTGATCTTGCAGAGGTGGCTGTAGAATTCCGAGAAAGAGGTTTAAGCATGCGTGTGGCAACTAAATCTCCAAGACTGACAGAAAGGTTTCTACTCTCACATGGTATCAGCTATTTCTCCCTCGTCCGATTAAGCGGTACGTTGGAACTGGCACCAGAGATGGGATTCGCAGATGTAATTGCTGACATAACTTCTACTGGAACGACAATGAGAGAGAATCAGCTAAAAACAATCCAAGGTGGAANCATANTTGAGTCAGAGGCCTGCCTCGTTGGAAACAAACTCCAATTAAGATCAGACCCTGNTAAACTCAAAACAGCTAAAGAATTGGTTCAGACCATCAGAAGTTATATGGAGAAGCAGAGGACTGAAGTGGATGTTAGGTACAATCTGTAGGGAAAAAACAAAGTCCGTGTATCCATATGCCTAACTTGCCGACCCACATACATTATTCTTATGAGTCAATCGGAAAGTACAATGGCTTAGATTTGAATAATAATATGGCAATCTATCTTTTTGGCGCCACCGCTCCTGATATTAGAGTTATTACTAAACAAGATCGCTCCGTATATCATTTTGTCGATTTGGATTTTGACCGGGTAGGGGATGGAATAAANAACATGAAAATCCTCCACCCAATATTGAACAACCTAAATTCCAGTGACGAACATACTAGATCGTTCATGGCAGGATATGCCTCTCATCTAATTCTAGATGAAACCTGGATCACTACTATGTTTCGCCCCTTCTTTTCCAACACGTCACTTTTTGGAAATGAAAACCAGGGCTTAATTTTGGACCGGGCTCTTCAGATGTACTTGGACAAATCACATTGGAATACACTAGACCAAAATTTACCACGAATAGAATCATGTGAAATAAATATCGAAGTCGAATTTTTAAAAAATGAGCCAATTGAGGATTGGAGAAATTGGATATCAACATTACTTAACAGAAAATTTTCCTGGGACAGATTGGAATTCATGGCCTCAAGAATTGCCAAGGGGGACAATTCCCACCCAGCGATAGGCATNGCACAAGATTTTATATCGGATCCTGAGGGAGGGATAGATGACATACTTGAGAAACTTCCTGATGGAATATTAGAAGAATTTTCAAGTGAAAGCTTAAAAAACATCGATAATGCCCTAGGCGAGNTCACACGATGAAAAAAGTGATTGGATTGGAGAAATCAATAAACGTTTTAACTACTAAGAGAGGTATCAACCTCGACAGTAATTCAAAATCAATATCTAGATTTTCCCAAGCCATATTTGGTAAGGAAATGACCTTACTGGAATACGTGAATCAGATACTTGAAAAGGTTAAAGCAGAGGGAGATAAAGGCATTCATGATCTTTCCCTTAAGATAGATGGCGAAAATTTGGAGCGGATAACACTAGATAAAACGGATCTAAAAAAAGCATATGACTATATCCCTTCATCCCTAAGAGATGCTTTGGAATTTTCAGCATCTCGAATAAGCAAATTTCATGAAAGNTCAATTCAAGGTGGTTGGCACGACGATTTGGAAGGATATGGTCAAAGATTTGTACCTGTAGGTTCAGCCGCGGCATACATACCAGGGGGCACTGCAAAGTACCCTTCAACTGTTTTAATGACTGCTATACCAGCCAAGGTATCAGGAGTAGAAGACATAGCAATTACCTGTCCGATGCCAAATAACCATTCAAATTACTCTTCTGTGCTAGCTGCAGCATATATTGCCAATGTAGATCACGTTTATTGCCTTGGAGGCGCACAGGCTATCGCTGCGTTGGCATATGGCACGGAATCAGTCTCCAAAGTGGATTTTATATGTGGTCCAGGAAACATCTATGTGACCTTAGCCAAAAAATTAGTCTACGGAGACGTAGGAATAGATGGTCTTTATGGCCCAACGGAGACAGTCGTAATAGCTGATTCTAGTGCCAACCCGACGCTATGCGCAGCTGATTTGATAGCACAGGCAGAACACGATCCACTGGCACGCGCTGTTTTGATCACGGATGACCCTAGAATGGCTGAGGCCATCCAANAAGAAATTGACCGACGAGTTCCTATGATCGACAGATCTGTCATAGCCAAAGAATCTATCGAAAACCAAGGTGTTATATGCGTGGTAGGAAATATTGACGAGGCATTCACTTTATCCAATGCCTTCGCTCCTGAGCACGTTTCATTGGCTATAGAAAACCCCGTAGAATTTATTTCNCGCATAACTAATGCAGGTATGGTTTTTACAGGAGAATTGTCCCATGAAGTGCTTGGTGACTATGGAGCAGGACCAAGCCATGTAATGCCCACCGCTGGCACAGCCCGTTTCAATTCTGGACTTGGCACACATAGTTTCTTGAAAATTATGCCGGTGGTTTCCATTGATTCAAATAATTCACATGAGTTAGGAAATGCAGCCTCTTTAATTGCCCGAGAAGAAGGTTTGACCGGACATGCTGAAGCGGCGGAAATAAGATTCGAACTTAACTAGTTTTATAATATCTTTCTAATACAACCTCTCAGATAAAGGCTTTGGATATGGAAAAAATTAATGTTGAAAAAATCATCAGGCCTCATCTGGTTAACGTCAAAACGTATGACGCAATGGAGGCTCCTGAAACATTGGCCAAAAAAAGCGGCATCCCAGAATCAGAAATAGTAAAGTTAAATGGGAATGAAAATCCATATGGTGGTTCTCAAAAAGCCTTAAAAGCCGTTGCAAATACGCCTCTTCATATCTATCCAGACCCAAACCAGACGAATATGAGGATGGCTCTATCGGAATATACCGGAATGTCTCCTGAAAATATCGTGGTTGGATCAGGGGCTGATGAGTTAATAGACTTAATCTTTAGATTATTCATATCTGAAGGAGACAAAATTCTGGATTGTGAGCCTACCTTCGGAATGTATAGTTTCTGCTCTCGGATTGCGGGGGGAGAAATAAATTTAGTTCAACGAGACGACAACTTCGACATTGACATAAATTCCGTGGTAGACGCTATAGATGAAGTTACCAAAGTTATTTTCGTGACCTCACCTAACAATCCAACGGGAAACATAGCCACCGAATCTCAAGTGTCCGATCTCTTAGCAACCGGTCTATTGGTAGTAGTTGACGAAGCATATTACGAGTTTTCTGGGCAAACTGTGCAACATCTAGTATCCCAAAATGAAAATTTAGTTGTACTTAGAACAATGAGCAAATGGGCGGGGTTAGCTGGGCTGAGAGTTGGATATGGCATCATGCATGAAAAATTAGCCAAATACTTTATGGATGTTAAACCGCCATACAACGTCAACATCGCCGCAGAAGCTGCTCTCATAGCATCTCTTAAAGACGTAAATTACCTACTTGGGAATGTCGAAAAAATAGTAGCAGAAAGAGGAAGGATGTTTGAATTTCTTAATGACCTACCAAAGGTAAAAGCCTGGCCTTCACACGGTAATTACTTGATGTGTGAATTCAAAGAAAATGAGGCAGAAAGAGTATATGTAGAACTGGCCGCAAAGGGTATATTCGTTAGGAACTTTAATTCCCCAAGACTGAGGGATTGCTTCAGAATTGCTATTGGCACTCCTTCAGACACTGACAAATTAATAACGGCCATGAAGGCAATAGTTTAACGGGATAGGAAAATGAGTAGAACCTCTGAAATCACTAGAAATACTGCAGAAACAGACATATCCATCAAAGTTAATTTGGATGGCTCGGGTGATTACAAAATTGAAACTGGTAACGGCATGTTCGATCACCTATTGGCTCAAATTTCCCGACACGGATTAATAGATCTTGAAATATCTGCTAAAGGGGACACTCATGTTGGTTGGCACCATTTGGTCGAAGACACAGCAATAGTGTTAGGCAAATCCTTTAAAGAAGCTGTAGGAGAAGGTCGTGGCATCGTCAGAATGGGACACACTTTCGTACCCTTAGACGAAGCTCTTGTTTTAACTGTCATAGATTACAGCGGCAGAGGGTATTCGATAATAGATTCTCCACTGACAGAAAGTGATTTAGGTGATCTACCTTCAGACCTTATAAGACATTTCATGGAAACTTTTGCCCGGGAGGGAGGTTTTAATCTTCATCTCACTGTGATGGCTGGTATGAATAATCATCACATTGCCGAAGCATCGTTTAAAAGCATTGCGAGATCTCTCAAGACAGCGCTCAGTTTTGACCCGAGACAAGGTGAAAACATAGCAAGTACCAAAGGGACTATCAGCGACTAATCGCCACTATTGAAATTCAAACTTATAATCTTCGATAACAGTGTTAGCTAATAACTGTTCGCACATATTGGAGACAGCGGATTCAGCCTCTTCCTTGGATGGCTTGTCGATTTCTAGCGTTATGTACTTACCAACACGAACATTTTTTACTGAATCAAATCCGAGTTGAGATAAAGCTCCAGATACCGTTGCACCTTGAGGATCGCTCACTGTTGGCTTTAAACTCACATATATATTTGCAGTAAAGATCATAAATTAATTGGCGAACCTCTCAGGGGCATTGGGAGAACTTTCGTGAGCTTTTATGAAATCGTTAATTCGATTCTTGTCAAACTCATCAAAGGCGTCTAGGAAAGTCCAAGCTGTGAGAGCAATTGTAGTTGGCATTCCTGGATATGGTGACATTAGAACCTTTAAATTAGCCTCTCTAGCTCTATTAACGATGTCAGTTAAGCTATCGGTTAATTGTTTGCAGGAGTCACTGGCAGGATCTGCGCAGTTATAAGCTATAGATATTCCTCCATGCTCCAAATTATGGATCCTTTTCTCTTCTGGTATAAATTCTGTGTGAATTCCCCAAGAAACGGGTGCCAAAGGCTGTGGATAATGCCAACCGGATGCAGCAGGTACGGTTCTGTATGGTGGGTGTTCTGCCCCTTCTTCTATATGATCCTTCCCATCCGATTCAATTCGCTTCCCCGGCCCATCTGGGGCTTTATCAGAGGACCCTCCTAAATCACCAAGCATCGGCAAGATTAATCCCAATATGAGAAGTATAGCGACTCCACCAACTGCGGCGGCTATCAACACCCTGGTAAATTTTCTTCGATTCTGTCTTCTCTCTCTTCTAGCGGCCCTTGCCTGGGTCGGAGTAAGTCTGTTTTTTGAATTTTCAGTAGTCATACTATTTAAAACACCACATTCAAATTTTATCTTAATTTAGTACCTGTAAGTTTATCGAAAGCTTCCCGGTATCGAATACTAGTTTTAGCAACAATTTCCTGAGGCAATTCAGGGGCAGGGGGTTCTCGATCCCATCCTTGGGCCCCCAACCAATCTCGGACATATTGTTTGTCATAATTGGGTTGTGTTTTGCCTGGAGAGTAAAGCCCTCTGTCCCAAAACCTGCTTGAATCCGGGGTCAAAAGTTCGTCTATTAAGCATAATTGCCCCTCAATAAACCCAAATTCCATTTTTGTATCCGCAATGATTATATTCCTCTCTAAAGCATATTGATGGGCGAAATCGTACACTTCTAGGGTTATTCTCTCTAGCGTATTGGTCAATTCCTCTCCAACTATGTCTTTCATCGCGTCTATAGAAATATTCTCGTCATGACCTGTCTCAGCCTTTGTTGCAGGTGTAAAGATCGGATCCTTAAATCTATCTCCTTCCCGCAATCCTTGAGGCATATCAATTCCAGCAATTGTTCCTGTGTCCTTATACTCTTGCAAAGCGGAACCAGTTATGTAGCCTCGTGCGACACATTCAATATCAATTCGGTCAGCTTTCCTAACTATCATTGACCGTCTTTTTACGTTCTCAGGAATATCTATTGTATCCGTATCCATTGCAAAACTGATGAGGTGATTTGGAACAATGTTACGCGTTAATGCAAACCAAAAAACCGACATTTGATTCAGGATTGCCCCTTTATCAGGGATAGCATTTGGCATCACAACGTCATAGGCAGATATCCGGTCAGTTGAAACCATGAGCAAAGTTTCTTCGCCTATGGTGTGGGTATCTCGAACTTTACCTCTGTGTACTAAATCAGCAAGATTTGACTCTAGCAAGATATCTGAATTATCCATAATCATGACTAATTCAGTGAAGCCTTTTCGAAAATGTCATCAACATATTTGGTGTAGTGAGAATAGTCAAAAAGCTCAGCTAATTCCTGTCCCGACACGATATCTGTAACCCGACCATCATTAGATATTAGTTCTCTAAAATCCAGCCCATCATCCCAAGTTTTCATAGAATTTTCTTGCACTATTTTATAAGCATCTTCTCTTGTAAGCCCCTTCTCGACGAGGAGTAGCATAGTACGCTGAGAAAATAGCAGCCCTCTGGTCAACTCCATATTCTCAATCATCCGGTCTTCATAAATTCGCAAATCCTTTATAACACCTGTAAGCAAATCAGTGATGTAATCTAAGGCCATACAAGCGTCAGGAAGTATCAACCTTTCAGCAGATGAATGGCTTATATCTCTTTCACCCCACAATGCGACATTTTCCATGGCCGTTACTGCATGACCTCTAATTAACCTGGCCAATCCGCAAACTCTTTCAGTAAGTTCTGGATTCCTTTTATGGGGCATCGAAGATGATCCTGTTTGTCCTTCTGTGAACGGCTCCTCTACTTCCCTTATTTCCGTTCTTTGAAGGCCTCGGATCTCAGTAGCGATTTTTTCTAATGTAGCAGCGACTAGGGCTAAAGTCGTAATGAAGTGAGCGTGGCGGTCTCTTTGTATTACTTGATTGGATACAGGTGCTGGTCTCAG
This sequence comes from Chloroflexota bacterium, assembly GCA_002728195.1. Classification (GTDB taxonomy): domain Bacteria; phylum Chloroflexota; class Dehalococcoidia; order Lucifugimonadales; family UBA826; genus UBA11996. Next base: position 1,607 of record PBWI01000045.1, on the reverse strand, counting down.
TCCCAAAAGCTCACATACATCTTTTTCTATGTACGGAGGAGCCGTAGCATGTGTACCAACAGGTCCAGAAAGTTTACCTACGGCTATACTGGCCTTGGCGTCATGTAGCCTTTTTCTCCCTCGCTTTACTTCATCCCACCAAAGAGCAATTTTTAATCCGAAAGTTATAGGCTCAGCATGGACTCCATGGGTACGACCCATCATCAAAGTCTTCTTATGCTGAAGAGCCTTTTCTTTTAGGGCGAATTCCAAGAAGCCTAATTCTTGATCCAAAAGTTCCGCTGACTCAACTAACTGCAGACTTGTGGCTGTATCCCAGACATCACTAGTAGTCAAACCTTGATGAAGCCAGCGACCCTCTTTGCCCATGTTAGCGGTTGTAGACTGCAAAAAAGCAGTCATATCATGCTTAGTGCGCCCTAATATCTCATAGAATAAATCGAAATCGTAGGTGGCTTTTCTAATTTTGGTTATGTCCTCATCAGGAATCAAGCCCGCCTTATTCCAAGCTTCACAAACCGCTATCTCGATTTTCAACCACTTATCATATTTGTTTTTATCCGACCAAACTGATTTCATTTTAGGACGGGAGTAACGTTCAATCATCAATCTTCTCTAAGTTAATTAGCTAAATTTATTTCGCTATATCCTTCCGATAATACATATCATCAAAATTTATTCTCTTAATATACTCATATGCTGTTTCTGAGGCCTCACCGATGCTTTTACCTAATGTATTAACTGCCAGTACTCTTCCTCCATCGGTTACAATCTTACCTTCACTATTTAGCTTTGTTCCAGCATGAAATACATTAACTGAATCAGTGAGCTCATCTAGCCCATCGATACGGTACCCAGTGGCGTATCCGCTGGGATATCCGCCTGATGCCAATACTACAGCAACACTAGCATCTTTTCCCCATTCGACATTAATGTCCTCTAGTTGTCCGTTCACGCAGTTTGTAAATACATCCAAGATATCATTTTTCATTAAAGGCAAGATGACCTGAGTTTCTGGGTCTCCTAGCCTGCAATTAAATTCCACAACTTTAGGACCTTTATCAGTTATCATCATTCCCGCAAATATTGTGCCCACAAAAGGCTGATGATCAGTTTTCATTGCCTGCACAATCGGTTTGATAACCAAGTTTTCGATTTGGCCCATTAGAGCTTCATCCCATATCTTGGGGGGGGAAAATGCACCCATACCCCCAGTATTAGGACCAGTATCGCCTTCCCCAATCCTTTTGTAATCACAAGCAGCAACAAGGCTAGAGGTCGTCTCACCATCCGAAAAAGCGAAGGCGCTTAATTCCCAGCCTGCCAAGAATTCTTCAACGACTAATATTGTTCCAGCATCCCCAAAGACTTTCGTTACCATGAGATCATGTAAGGCAGACATGGCCTCCGACCGGTCTTGGCATATATACACCCCTTTCCCAGCTGCTAATCCGTCAGCTTTCAAAACTGTAGGGAAAGTGTTCAATTCTTCCAGATAAGTAATGGCTTTTTGAGGATCATTGAACGTTTCATATGATGCCGTTGGGATTCCCCATTTTTCCATCACAGCCTTCGCAAAAGATTTACTGGACTCGAGTCTTGCTGCA
>PBWI01000044.1 GCA_002728195.1 Chloroflexota bacterium | reverse complement strand
CCCGTGGAATGTAGGTCCATCATGAGTTACAGATTCATAAAGCAAATTTGCAATGGCCTTACCTGAAGTTTGCCGAACACTCATACCAACCACAAGACTCATGATTAATAGTCCATTTACTAAAGTCTTACCATGCTGATGGTCAGACATGTAGTTTTCATCTGTATGAAGTGGATTGTCATTCATGGTCAGAAGCGAAAACAAATGNTTGTCCATTTCTGTAATTGTCTTTCCTGGCCAATGCTTGAATAGCTGACCAGGGCAAAAATCTTCAAACCATCCGCCAAAACTCTCCCTAGAATCAATAATTTTTCTTTCTGCGTTCATTTTGGAAATACCCCGTTTTAAATAATGTTAATAAGAATATTTAATTACTAAGCAATCTTCTCGCAATAACCAATTTCATGATCTCGTTGGTTCCCTCCCCGATAATCATCAACGGTGCATCACGATAGTATCTCTCAACGGGAAGATCCTTGGTGTATCCAACTCCACCATGTACCCTCATAGCCTCCATCGCTACTTCTCCGCAGACTTCGCTTGCGAACAATTTTGCCATCGCAGCTTCTAGGTCGTTTCTTTCTCCTGAATCCAACTTCCGAGCCGCATCATAAACCATCAACCTGGCAGCGTGTACCTTAGTAGCCATTTCAGCCAATTTAAGTTGGATGGCCTGATGNTCTGAGATCACTTTACCGAAAGCCAAACGTTGCTTTGAATAAGACAATGCTGCATCCAAAGCGGCCTGTGCAACTCCGACAGCTCTAGCTGCAACATTTATCCTTCCAGTTTCCAAGCCTTTCATGACTTGGCCAAAACCCCTCCCTTCTTCACCTCCAACTAAATTTTCAGCAGGAACCCTGCAATCATCAAAAATCAATTCACAGGTATCGAGACCTCTATATCCAAGTTTGTCCAGATGCTGCCCGACTTTGAATCCCGCCGTTGGTTTTTCGAAGATGAAGCAGCTTATGCCTCTGTGCTTTGGGTCGGAGTCAGGGTTAGTTTTCGCCATGAGGGCGAATGCATTCCCATTGTCCCCGTTACTTATGAACATTTTTCTACCGTTAATGATGTATTCTTCACCATCTTTCACCGCAGTTGTAGATATGTTTTGTGCATCGCTACCGGCTTCAGGCTCAGTTAATGCCAATCCTCCCCTTATCTGACCTGTTGCCATTTTTGGCAATATACGAGCTTTTTGTTCTTCTGTACCATGGTTTGCCACTATATGACTTAATATGTGGTGGGTGCCTATTATTCCAGACACACTCATCCAACCTTTGCTTAACTCCTCAAAAATCATCGCGAAAGTGGTGAAATCCAAACCCAGCCCACCATATTCTGTTGGAATATTTATCCCAAACAGGCCCAGTTCACACATGGTAGGAATCAATTCATGAGGATATATATCTTCGTTGTCGTAAGTATTAGCAATAGGTTCAACATCTCTCCTAACAAAATCCTTCACTAGAGAAACGATTTGTTTGCGAGCCTCTTCAGATGTCTGTGCAACCAACTTAGCAACTCCTAATCAATTTATATGGAATCCCTCAATTGTCGGTTTCCCAAGTTTTTCGCCGAGACGCCTANCACGTTCAAAAACCCTTCAGCATCTTTGTGGTCGTAGCCTCCCATAGCCTCCATAGAACCATCATCCGTGTATAGAGATGATGGCATCTTCTCAATCGAGTCATCTATCGAGTCGAAAAAAATGTTTCCTTTGTACAATTTAACCTGAATGGTTCCTGTCACCATTGAGGCCAGAGGAGTGAGTGCCGCTAGGGCTGAAGTGGTTGCTGAATCGAGCCAATAACCTTGATATATCTGTGTACTGATAACGTTCGACAAATTAGTGTAAAACTCTCTAGCTCTTCTATCCAAAACAAATTGAAGAACATATTCCCAACTTCTTCCAAGGAGTTCCATAGCGGGAGATTCATAGATCCCTCTTGACTTAATTCCTACAAATCTGTTTTCAACTACATGGGTACCTATACCGACTCCATTTCTGCCCGCAATGATGTTGGCTTCNTCAAAGATGCCAATCAAATTCATATCCACGCCATTTATTGACTTGGGTACGCCCTGATCCCAATATACAGTTACATATTCTGGTTTGTCCGGTGCGTCCCACGGCCAGACGCCCATACCTGGTTCGACAAAATCAGGGCTTATTGAAACGTCTTCTAAATCTCCTGCTTCATGTGTCAACCCAAGAAAGTTTGCGTCTGTGGAATAACGAGATTCCTTTGCTGGCCTTATCGGCAAATTATTCAGCTCACAATATTCAATCATTTGCTGCCTTCCTGGGAACTTATCAAGGAATTCCTGGTCTCTCCAANGTGCATATACGTCAAGATCTGGCTGAAGCATGTTGGAGGTCAATTGAAATCTCACTTGATCATTTCCGCGACCTGTAGCTCCATGGAAAAGGACGTTTATAACTTCATTATTTAGACTATCCAGAATTGCTTTAACAGTCACCGGTCTAGCTATGCCGGTAGTATTCCAATATCCACCTTCGTATCTTGCTTGAGCTTGTAATACTTTCAATCCCGCATTGGCCAACAGGTCTTTGCCAGGAACAATGGTAGCTTGTGAGGCCCCGCATGCTAGCATACGGTCAGCAACTGACTCCAGGTTTTCCTCATCTGGCTGACCCAAGTCAACAGTAAAACAGTGGACCTCAACCCCATTTTGGTGTAGCCAATGTGTGACCGTACAACTATCTAATCCACCAGATACCGCGCCTCCAAAAACAGAAGATCCACTATCGTATATTTCTTTCCAATTCACCTCTGCCTCGACTATTTGGAAGCGTTGGCCAAACCTGTTTCCAGTCTGGCTAAAGCTTCATCTATTTCCTCTTTTGTTATAGTCAAAACTGGCATCAACCGTACAGCATTGGGTCTCATGGGGTTCATCAATAACCCTGCTTCATTACTCGCCGCAATCACATCTGGCGTCATATCAGAGTCAAATTCAACTGCCCATATCAACCCCATTCCTCTCACCTCAGTTATGAATTCATAATTCGACTGTATCTTGCGGAGGCCTTCCCCAAGATATTCTCCCATTTTTGCCGCGTTTTCAGATATCTCATTGTCAATAATATATTTTGTGGACGCATGTGCAGCTGCACAGGTTAATGGGTTACCACCAAAGGTAGAACCATGGTCTCCAGGGTCAAATGCACAAGCCGAATCTTTTGCCAAGAAAGCGCCAATAGGTACGCCTCCCCCCAAACCTTTGGCCAAAGTTATAACGTCAGGTTCAACACCAAAACTTTGGTATCCAAACAATGTTCCTAATCTGCCTAATCCAGTCTGAACTTCATCAAAAATAAGCAACATATTATTTTCATCACACCAGTCCCTTACTCCTTTCAGATATTCCACAGAAGGAACGTTTACTCCTCCTTCACCTTGAACCGGTTCAATCATCACAGCCACTGTGTTATCTGTCGTAGCTTCCTTGACAGCTTCGAGGTCGTTGTAAGGTACATGAGAAAACCCTGTTGGAATGGGCTCAAAAAGCTCCTGGTAGTGTGGCTGCCCAGTAGCTGAAACATTCATCATTGTCCGACCATGAAATGAATTAAGTGCCGTAATAATATGGTAAGCACCATTTTTATTTTTCTTACCAAATTTTTTTGCTAATTTAATTGCACCTTCGTTAGCCTCTGCACCACTATTACATATGAAAATTTTATCCAAGCAACTATTTTCTACCAAAATTTCAGCTAGTCTAAGTTGAGGAATTGTGTAAAACTGGTTTGAAGTTTGAACTAAAGTTTTCGCTTGNTCAGCTATTGCCTCAGCGATTACCGGGTTGGAATGACCAGCGTTNTTCACGGCCCACCCTGANGTNAAATCCAAGTATTCTTTNCCGTCTACGTCCCATACTCTAGCCCCCTCTCCTNTCTCAAGGACCATGGGTTGGCGCCTAACAAGAAACATGTAATATTTACTTTCAAGTTCTTTCCACTCAGCGGTGCTGGTCATATCACTCTCCTTTTATAACCTCTTCTAAGTTTTGAAACAAAGATTCGATGGTATCTAATTCAGCTTTCAGATTCTTAATGGAATCTCTAATTTGGTTCAACTTGTCATCTTCACCAGTTTCGCCCATCGTAGGGGAGGCCAATTCTTTTTCACCTTCATTCACACCTACCGAGGGGATTGATTCCTTTTTTCCAGTTAACAAGTACAANGCATCGTTCAACGAGTCTCCCATTACAACCTTATCTGCTGTAGATAGAATTACTTTCTTGAGCTCTGGAAAACTTACGCCTTCTGCCTGAATATATATCGGCTCAGCGTAGAGGATACTATTCCCTATCGGGATAACTAGCAAGTTACCTCTGATGCAAGTGGAGCCCTCAGTACATCTAAGTGTGAACCAGGCAGAAATTTCCTGGTCATTATCGATCCTTGCCTCCACCTGTTCAGGTCCATCCACTTGACGATCTTTAGGAAAATTAAACGCTACTAGTTTTCCATATTGTGACGCATCACTCCTAGCCGCCAACCATCCAACCATATTTGGCCTTCCGTCTGGGGTGTATGGAATTAATTGGACAAATTCCTCTTTAGTTTCACCAGGCAACCGCATTATGACATAGTAAGGTTCTAATGGTTGCAGACCTTCTTTTTGTCCGAATTTTTCCTGTGGGAAAGCCCACAAATCTTCATTCCCATAAAAATGTTGAGGGTCCTCCATATGGTACTTTATGTACTTCTCTGCCTGAACGGCGAAAAGTCCTTGGGGATACCTGACATGAGAGTAAAGACCTTCAGGCATAGACTCAATGTCTGAGAATAGCGCTGGGAACATTTTTTGATATGTAAGCGCAACTGGGTCGGTCTTATCCCAAAGGTAAAAATGAATATCTCCCGTGTAAGCATCAACGACAACTTTTATACTGTTCCTGATGTAATTATAGTGGTCTAACGTATTTTCTTCGTCACTGGGCTGAGAATATGGAAATTTATCTGAAGTCGTATAAGCATCTTGTATCCAATATAATTGTTCATTAGCAGCCACTATGTATGGATCTTTGTCCAGTTTGAGAAATGGCGCTACGGTAGAAACTCTCTCTTCAACAGACCTTCTATATTGAATCCTGCTATTCTCATTTAGTTGATTACTAATAAGAATATTTATATCTCTCATTTGCCAAGCGTAAAGTAGTTTACGAAAATATGAGCCTACCCCTACACCACCAGATCCTTCATAATTGGTAACTATCAGATCTCCTTCTCCTGTCTGATAATCAAGCTCCTGGGTATCAGTATTCACTATTACATAGTCTTTAGAATTTTCCCCATAATAAATTCTAGGATTTTTCACCATAATGTCAGGAGAAGCACCCTGATTCGGAGAAGCAACAGGAATTTCACCATTTATAGGAATATCTTTAGCAAAAAATAACGGCCTGCCCTCTGCAGTAAACTCTGTGGCAGGGCTCATCGCAATACCAATACCGTGTGTGTAAAACAACTTTTCATTGACCCATGTCTGGGCCTCTTCTTTTAGCTTTTCCGGCGCAACCTCTCTGGCAGCAAGCAAAACCTGTCTGTATTCACCATCAATGTAGTACCTGTCGACATCTGC
>PBWI01000043.1 GCA_002728195.1 Chloroflexota bacterium | reverse complement strand
CAATATTTTTAACAGGGTTGGGACTTACGGCATTGATAATTCCTTTAGTTGAATCAGTTTCTAAGGAATAAACTATCATATCTACAAAATCGTTAATATGAATCCAACTCATCCACTGGGACCCATCTCCAAGTTTCCCGCCGAGACCAAGTTTAAATGCGGGTATAATTTTTTCCAAAGCACCCCCATCATGTCCCAAAACCATGCCGAGCCTAAATATCGCGGTTCTTACGCCAAGGTCGTTGGATTTAGTGGTCTCATTTTCCCAAGATTGACAAATTTTAGCAAGAAAGCCTTCACCTGCAGAACTCGTTTCCTTGAGTTCTTCATTTCTTCTATTCCCATAAAAACCAACTGCCGATGCTGAAATAAATACTTTAGGCTTTTCATCCATAGCTCCCATGGCCTGAACTATACGGCGGACTGACATGACCCTAGAGTCCATTAATTTCCTTTTTTGAGTTTCAGTCCAGAAACTACTTGCAATATTTTCACCAGAAAGATTTATTACGGCGTCAACATCTTTTAAGGAATTAGTCGATAGGGGACTTTTTTCGGGATCCCATTGATGGATTTCACAATGTATTGGGATATGAAAACGTGCGGTTTCTCGATTTCGAGTGAGAACTATAATTTCATGACCCTTTTCATCCAATTTTTTCACAAGTTCTTTGCCAATAAAACCGGTAGCACCTGCCACAAGAATTTTCATAAATACCCGCTTTATATATTTATAGGATTTGTAATATTAAATAGGAATTACAACTTGCTATGGCCTAACAACGGTTAAATCATTATTAAAATTTTTTTTAGAAAATCTTTTCTGTCTTTCTTCAAAATCAACCCAATGGTTATGGCTTAATTCCTTAGAAGAAATNATTTTCTTTTTATTATTTTTTGGGTAATAAACCTTAACTTCAAAAAACATAATCCACCTCCATTTTTAAAATTAAAATCTAACGGAAACCCGTCGATCCGGATTGGCAAGGAGATCCCAAGAAACCGAATACTCTAAACTTATTTTTGGCACATTTAGAGCTTTACAACGGGTTTCCTTGTTACATGTATTCATCTATTATTTTTAATAATTATTTAAACTAATATTTTAAAGTGACATCCTTGTTAAAATACTGGACATGTTTGGCCAAAAATTCCGCGAAATTTTTCATGCAAAATGGCCATGCGTATTGAATATCAATCGTTGGATATTTTTTTCGCAAACTGTCTAACTCTTCCGGTATTTCTTTTTCAGAATGTGACCCTCCTCTGGTTATCATTGTGGTTACAAGAATAAATTTAGAATAATTATCTTTAACCAATTCGTCTACGGCATCTTCAATATCAGGGTGACAGAATTCGTTATAGGCAGTTTTTATGTGAAAACCGTCTAAATAGTTTTCCATCTCAGAGGCTAAGCTTTCCAAGCCTGCTTTGTAGGGGTCGTTTTCGGGAGTTCTTTTCCACAATCTAATAGCTCTATCAAGTTCTATTTCTTCTTTTGTAATTTTAGAACCCGTTTTTATTCTTACCTTATGTAATCTCATAAAATTTTCTACTATTTCAGAGGGGATATCGCTAGGTAGGCCCCCATGGCCGATCAGAATTACCGCTGTTTTTAAGTTTTTCACAAAAATTTCCCTTAATTTAAAAATAAATATTCAATTAACTTTTTAGAAATACAAATATGTTACCAACCCATGATAACCGAAACATGTCAAATCCCCCGTCAAGATACTTTTAAGGTCTTGTCAAGAAAAAGTTAAGGTTTTTTAAATTAAGATAATAAAAAAATAAATAATTCTTTTTGTTTAGAAAGACAAATAGGAAAAAATAAGGTTTTTAATTTAGGCAGGTAGAAGAATTCAAATAATGAGGAATCAAAAAAAATGAGGAGTTAAATGATAATGTTTATCTTAAAGTTGAGGGGTGTGAATTTATATGAAAAAAATGTTTAAGCTTCTAAAGTGCAGTTAGATATGTTTTAAGGAAAAAATTTAAAAAACAATTATTAATCTTCTTTAAATATAAAACCAACGCTTCTTATTNTATTAATCAGATTTCCTGAGCTTTTTAGTTTTTTGCGAAGGTTATGGACATGTGTGTCTATAGTTCGCGACTCTACGTCTTCATGTATGTTAAAAATAATTTTATTTAATTCTTTCTTAGTAAATATTTTTCCTGGGTTTTCTATTAGAAGATTTAATATTTGATATTCGCTGAAAGTAAGTTTTACAAGCTTTCCTTTGACCTTGACCTCCCGTTTGAAATAATCTATTTCCAGCTCTTTCAATTTTATCAAACCATTATTTTCTTTGTAAAATTTGGAGCGAGTAAGAAGATTTTTTATTCTTAGAATTAATTCTTCTGCATTATACGGTTTGGTTACATAATCATCTGCTCCTAGGCTAAGGCCTTCTATCTTATCGCGATCCTCACCTCTTGCGGTAAGCATGATAATCGGATAATTCTTTGTGATTGCATCGTTTCTTATCCTTTTACAGATTTCAANCCCATCAATGTCTGGCAAGCCAATATCTAGGATTATCATATCTGGTTTTTGAATTTTGATCATTTTTAATCCGGCATTTCCGGTCTCTTCAACATGAATGTCAAAGCCCTCTGCTTCAAGTTGATAGCGAATTAACTTTATATTGGTTTTATTGTCTTCTATTACTGCTATTTTCTTTGACATTATTTGTTAGTCCAAAAATGTTTAAATTACATAGCTTTATATCAAAATATATCCATAAAGGAATTACAACTTATAAATCTTAACAGAATCTTAACAAAGGAAAAATCATAGCTAAGTATACTCAAAAAAATAGTTAAAGCTCTTTTTTTATGAAGTATCAATTAATGTTAATTATTTGTTTTTTAAATAAATTCAATAAAAAAATAAATTTTTGAAATTCTTTNGGTATGAAAAAACTACTTAATAAATTAGTAAACGATGAAGAACTCAGTAAGGAATTAACCCAGCTTATTGATACTGCTAATGCTCCTATTTTTGGGGTGGATACGGACGGCAATGTTAATGAGTGGAATCAGAAGGTAGNGCAGATTACTGGGTTCACTAAGGATGAGGTTATGGGACATAACCTTGTTCAAACCAGGATAACGGAAGAATTCAAACAGTCTGTACAAGAAGTTCTCAATGAAGCGCTGAAGGGGAATGAGACTTCTAATTACGAGGTTCCTCTATTCACCAAAAGTGGTGAAAGGGTCATGGTTCTTCTCAATGCAACTACCAGAAGAAACCCACAGGGTAAAATTGTNGGTGTGGTNGGTGTTGGCCAGGATATCACGGAGCTTGANCAGTCCAGGTCAGAAAAAGAAGAAACCAACCTTCNTCTTCAAGAAGCAAATCAACATAAAAGTAAATTTATTTCGTCCATGAGTCATGAATTGCGAACACCTTTAAATGGAATTTTAGGGTTCACTGAGTTATTAAAAAGTGAGCATTTTGGGAAAATCAATGACACTCAACGTGAGTTTGTAGACCAAGTCGAAAACAGTGGAAAGCATTTATTGGAACTTATTTCTGGTTTATTGGATGTGGCTAAAATTGATTCAGGTTCCATGCATCTTGATCTAACAAATTGTACGCCAAAAGAATTATTTGTATCTATAGCTGGTCTTATCCAACCACAAATAAACAAAAAAAATATAAATTTTAAATACTTAATTGATCCTACAATAGATGACATAGTTTGTGATGAAAGAAAAATTAAACAAATTATAATTAACCTAATTTCAAATGCAATTAAATACACACCGGAAAACGGCACAATTGAGACAACTCTTACAAAGCAAAAAAGTCATAATAAATTTACCGTATCGGATAATGGGATTGGTATCAGCAAGAAGGATCAGGAAATAATTTTTGATGAGTTTGCACAAGCCAATAGATCAAGGGATGAGGCCCTAGGTGGAACCGGAATTGGATTGGCGCTAAGTCGGCGTTTGGTTGAATTACATGGGGGTGAAATTGGGGTTGAAAGTCGTGAAAATGAAGGCAGTAATTTCTGGTTTACAATTCCGCAAAGGGATGCACCAGTAAAAAATATTGAAACCTTAACGGAAAAAACCACAAAAAGCCCAGACTATCCAACTTGCCGATCAATTTTAGTAGTTGAAGATAATCAAACTAATCTTGATATGATTAAATATTTGCTCTCAATTCATAACCATGAAATTCATGTCGCTAGAAATGGCAAAGAAGCTATTGTTAAAGCTGATCTAAAAAAACCTGATCTGATACTGATGGATATACGAATGCCAATAATGGATGGTCTGACGGCAACAAAGGCCTTGCGTAGCAAACCGGATTTTTCAAAAATACCTATTATTGCTTTAACGGCAAGTGCTGGAGATGATAGTCGCGAAGATTGTTTAAGTGCAGGATGCACAGATCATATTAGCAAGCCTATCCAATCAATCGAACTTTTTGAAATCCTAAGTAAATATATAAAAAAAGTTAATTAAGATTTAGCAGTTCTGTAATTAATTTCTACGTGATAGCACAGGATTAAAATTTAATTTTTTATCCTTTTTTTTAGCTCCTTTCCGCAAGTCTTCCTCACGAAAACCTAGGTTTATAAAATTACAAATCATCAAATTCCGATTTTAGCCATTAGTAAAAAAATAAAATACTCCATTTATATGTCTTGACTATTTCTTGACANATTGTTGACAGACACTTGACAGACAANTTTTTAAATTTGAATTAAGCTGATTTCAGTCAAATTAAATTAATTAANGGTAAGGAGATCAGCATGAAAANTATTAACAGATGGAATATANAAAAANTTTTGGTTTTTCTGATTATGTTTTGCACCATGAATTTAACGACAANAGCATTTGCCGCTTCTCCAGTAGATTCAGAAGATATGGTCATGGTTCCAGGCGGTCCGTTTCTNATGGGAGTCGATAAAGTNTCAAATGTTGATATAGAGAAAATGTCTAAACGAAAAAAGCTTCGTTATTTAGTATCNCGTGCGGCNTTTCATGATGAGGGTCCAGCACATAACATTATCGTAGATACTTTTTTGATTGATAAATATGAATTATCGAACAAGAAATATGCAGAGTTTTTAAAGGCAACTGGACACCCCGCTCCAGCTTATTGGGATGATAGTAAAAGAAATAAACCGAATCAACCAGTGAGTGGAGTTAATTGGTTTGATGCTAATACTTATTGTAGTTGGGCCAATAAAAGACTACCGACGGAAGCTGAATGGGAAAAGGCTGCAAAGGGCCCAGACGGTTTCAAGTACCCTTGGGGTGACGATTTAGATGAGTCAAAAGCTAATTATGGACGCAAGCAAGAGTTTACTGCAAATGTGGATTCTTATCCTGAAGGAAAAAGTGGATACGGTGCATACAATATGGCAGGAAATGTATTTGAATGGGTTCAAGATTGGTACGACCCTAATTACTATAAAACAAATACGGAATCAATAAATCCAACGGGTCCTGGGGAAGGTGTGTATTTAAGCAGTACTGGTACTTATGTAGACCGAATTGCAACCGGCAAAAAAAGAGTAATTCGTGGAGGCTCCTGGTATGCTCCTGCTCCAACTATTACAAATACCCACCGATTTTGGAATGATCCGATGAACAACAGTTATGGTGTAGGGCTCGGTTTTCGATGCGCGCGTTCGGTTGATAGTAATAAAACTCTGCAAGCTCGAACCTATTATATGGATGCCTTAATTAATATGGGTGCTGAAAAATACTCACAAGCACAAAAAGCAATTTTGAAAGCACTAAGCTTAGATTCAGAAAACTCTGAATACGTAAA
>PBWI01000042.1 GCA_002728195.1 Chloroflexota bacterium | reverse complement strand
TGATATGATTGCTTCAACAAAGATGTACAAATTTGATGAGAAAAACCGTTAGGCATCTCGTGGAGAAAAAATGGAACCTTTTTTGGTGACCGGAAGCTTTCTCTTTGAGGCCGAAGATATCATTCTTGATCCAACAATACTGATCGCAGCTGCACCTAACATTCCTATTGGTAATCCTTTCAAAAAAGTTCTTCGGGAGAACCCTTTCTTCTGTGGAGCTTCCTGGTCCATACAAACACCTTGATTCACTTTAATTATTATCTACTGAAATTATAAAACGATAATTACCATGGATCAACAATAAAATTCACCGGGCAAGGCTAAGATGCATCTCTTCCAGCTCTGTTCTCCAATACAATTTTTTCATCCACTACATCAACATAAACGCACGCACCGTTAGAAAAATCTCCTCTGATAATGCCTGAAGACAGTGGATTCTCAATATTTTTTCTAATACTTCGTCTCAAAGGTCTAGCACCATATTCAGGATCAAATCCATCCTTGGCGATCCAAGATTTAGCTTCATCTGAAAGCTCAACTTGGATATTATGTTCGGAAAGTTTACCTAAAAGACCTTTTATCATAATTTCAACAATTTCTCTCTGGTCATCTTCCGAAATAGGTTGAAATATTAAAATATCGTCAATCCTGTTCAAAAACTCGGGCCTAAAAGACTTCTTTAAAGCATCCTCTATCGAAATTCGTAACTTTTCACTATCTTTGGAAGTTTCAACATTTCTCAAAAATCCCAAAGAATCTGAGGAATCTATTGAAGAACCCAAGTTACTTGTCATAATTATTATGGTGTTTTTAAAATCCACCACTCTCCCTTGGCCATCCGTTAACCTACCATCTTCTAGAATCTGCAAGAGAATATTGAAGACGTCAGGATGAGCCTTCTCAATCTCATCAAACAAAATAACCTTAAATGGCCTTTTCCTCACTGCTTCCGTCAATTGTCCACCATCAGAATAACCGACATACCCTGGAGGGGACCCAATCATTCGAGAAACTGAGTGCGATTCCATATATTCGCTCATATCAACCCTCACCATATCCTCCTCATCATCAAACAAATACCATGCAAGAGATCTTGCCAATTCTGTCTTACCTACTCCTGTAGGTCCCAAAAATATAAAGCTTCCTATAGGTCGATTCTCGTCTTTAATCCCAGCTCGCCCTCGTCTAACAGCCTCACATACTGCAGCGACCGATTCCTCTTGGCCAACAAGCCGACTCTGGATCCTAGACTCCATATTTAATAATTTTTCGGCTTCACTTTCTAAAAGTCTTTCAACGGGAATACCAGTCCACGTAGCAATCAGAGAAGCTATATCTTCCGAGGTTACTTCTCGATTTGATTCTGATTCCTGATCTAAATTGTCCTTTTCGTCTCCATAATTCTTTTCTATCCTGGCTATTTTTGCCTTTAGTTCAGCGGCTTTTTCAAAATCGTTCATCTCAGAGGCTGCTACTTCTTCAATCCTTAATTGTCTGAGTTCTGTCTCCTTTTCCTTCAAAGATAGAGGGTGTCCTTGCAGGTCAATTCTGATTTTGCTTGCAGCCTCATCTATCAAATCAACGGCCTTATCAGGAAGCAATCTACCGGAGATATAACGCTGACTCAGAACGGCTGAAGATTTAAGGGCAGCGTCCTGCACTTTCAGTTTGTGGTGAGCTTCATATTTTGGTCTTAGCGCCTTCAGCATCTCTATGCTCGTCTCTATATCAGGTTCCTCCACAAGAATTGGCTGGAACCTTCTTTCAAGAGCCGCGTCTGACTCAATGTAACGAGTATATTCCTCTTCTGTTGTCGCACCTAGGCATTGAAGTTCTCCTCTGGCAAGTGCAGGTTTCATCATATTACTGGCATCTAGGCTACCGTCCGTTGCACCTGCGCCTACCACAGTATGAATTTCGTCAATAAAAAGCATTATTTGACCATTGGACTGTCTTACCTCATCCATGACTGCTTTAAGGCGCTCTTCAAACTCCCCACGAAATTTCGATCCGGCCAGCAAGGACCCCATATCTAATGACAGAATCCTTTTCGAACGTAACTCTAAGGGAACATCACCCGCTACTATTCTTTGAGCAAGACCTTCTGCCAAAGCCGTTTTCCCAACGCCAGCTCCACCAATCATCACTGGATTATTTTTGGTCCTTCTAATTAATGTTTGCATAACTCTGGATATTTCCACATCTCGCCCNACGATGGGNTCTAATTTGCCCTGTTTTGCAAGNGAAGTTAAATCAATGGCAAATTTTTCCAAAGACTTATATCGACTTTCTGCCCGTTGGTCGGTGATTCTNTGAGAACCACGNATNCTTTGAAGAGCTCTATATACCTCTTCCGTCGTCACATTGAAACTTCTNAGTAAATCCGCCGANACACCNGTATCTTCTTCAGTTAGAGATACCAATATATGCTCCGTGCCAATAAATTCATCATTCANTCTTTTAGATTCATCTTCNGCTCGCCCAAATAGTTCAGTCAATCTTGGAGTAATAAAAATTTGGTTTACTTGACCATCAACTTTGTCATCTTTTTCAAGGTAGGAATGAAGGTTAGCGTGTAAGATCTGCAGATTGACCCCCAACGCACTAAAAATTTCTGAAGGTACCCCTTTTTCTTGCTCTATTAATGCTAAGAAAAGATGCTCACAGTCCCATTGATTATGCCTATATCTGTTCAATATTTCCTGAGAAGCTGCTATTACCTCTTGGGCTTGCTCAGTAAATCGATCTGGACTTAAAACCATATTGGTATCCTTACAAGTGATAATCGTCTATCAGTATCCTTATATGATATCAATAAGGTTGATACGGTTCAACTCAACCCCATCTATAATTTAGCCGATTCCCATCCCGCTACTTAAATTTATAGTATTCCCCAGCTCAACATGTAATACAATCGGAAGCTATGTTGATAGATATTCACACACATACTTACCCAACCTCAGACGATAGCACCCTAACTCCTGAAGAACTGATCAGTAGAGCCAAACTGATAGGACTTGACGGTGTTTGCTTAACCGACCACGATGGCTTCTGGGATCCGGCAGACGTTGAAAAATTAGGTAAAGACAATGATTTTCTAGTAATCCCAGGCTGTGAGGTCACGACTGAAGAAGGGCATTTATTGGTCTATGGGCTGACTGAATATATTTTCGGAATGCACAAATCAGCATTTGTCAAAGGCTTAGTTGATGAGGCTGGTGGTGCAATAGTTGTAGCCCATCCTTATAGGAGGGTTTATCGGGAAACAGCCCCTCAAGATGAAATATCTTATTCGGAGATGATCGAAAGAGGACTACGAAACGAGGTATTTGACATAGTAGACGCTATTGAAATAAGGAATGGCCGAGGGAGTGATAAAGAAAACGAATTTTCTGAGAATTTGGCTAACAAACTGAATATGCCCAAAACGGGCGCTAGTGATGCTCATAAACTAATCGATATAGGAACTTATGCTACAGAATTTTATGACAAAATCACTGGCTTAGGCGACTTAATAAAATCTATAAAATCTGGAAGGTACGACGCAAAAAAACTTAACTTTTGCCCTCCCGAAAAATAATTACCTGAGTTCTGCTATTAACAGATCAAAAGATTCCTGCTCAGTCAACCTGCCTTCTCTCACCCTGATGTTAGATTCCAAAAGCTTTCCATGCATATCCAAGATCTTAGCTTGGGAGATTTTTTTCTCCATCTCCAAAGTCTTTCTCAAAGGATATCCCGACAAGTTTATCCGCCTTCCAATATCTGAGGTGGGAGTTTTCTGACTAATCAAATATTTGGTGTTGAATAAAAATCGAATCTGTCTTTCTATCATTCTAACAATCGCCGAAGGCGATTCACCAAGATTTATGAGATTTGCAGATGCACTTAATGCATCACTAGTTCTTCCTTCTATGACCGCGTCAACCACTCTAAAAACATTCTGTTGACGCACATATGGCACCATAAGCCTTACATCCGAGGCTGTTATCAAATTGCCCTGTGAATAAGTTTTCATCTTTTTCAGCTCTGAATCGATTAATCGAAGTTCATTCCCCACAGAATCAGCAAGAAGGGAAATCGCCTGAGATTCCAATTCAACACCCAGAAGAGAGCAGCGAGCATTTATCCAATCTATCAGTTCACGATATCTAAGCGCGGGAAATTTTTCGACTTTCGACTGTTTCAAAATTTGGGAAACTATTTTGCCAGCCGGCGAATAAGCTTCCTCAACAAGCAATAGAGTCGATGTTTCTGGCATACCCGCAAATAACGTCGGGAAATCAGACCATTCCATAGAGCCACTTTCGGATGATCCCTTTTTTCGGGTACCTCCCAATTTATTTAATAATCCTTCCACTATGACTAATCTCTTGTCTGCCATAAACGGAATTGTTGCCACAGAAGCAAATAATTCTTCAATATTGACTAAATTACCATCTAGAACAGTGATGTTTATATCTCTCACTTCCGGTGGTGTGACGGTAAGTTTAATTTGGGATATACGCTCAGATATCCGAAACTCATCCTGACCTTCTAAGACAACAATCACTTTTTCACCACCGAAAAACTTTGACGAGAGGAACATATGGAAATATCATAAATTTTAATGAATCCATAAAATAATCACTAGAACTACAGATGGGCAAACTACCAATACTTTTTTTCAAACTATTACTAGATAGGAGAATTCCTCTCAAGTACAAATTGCTACCCGCTTTAGGTGTAGCTTACGTCATCTTACCATTTGATATCATCCCAGATATGTTTCCTGTTTTCGGTGTTATTGATGACATTTTGATATTGACTGCTTCAGTCATCCTGTTCATGATATTTGGCCCGATCCAAAAACTGACCACATCCTTCAAGGATACAAATGTTCATCAAAAGCAAAGTGATAGTGAAAACATAGTTGAAGGTGAATACAGAATAATCGAACAAAATGACGCTAACGGTACTCGCTGAATTGTAAAAGGCAACACCACCTTCTTATGGTATAATTTTCCTTCATGAAAATTTAAGCATACCTGCTAAATATAGGTTCATATTTCGAAGTTACAGGAATTTAACGATGAAAGTTGTGTTTATAGAGGACGTTGAGGGAGTTGCGTTGGGCGGAGAGGTCAAAGAAGTCAAAAATGGATTTGCCCGAAATTACCTCATTCCAAAAAATCTTGCCGCACCAGCCACTCACAACAACCTACAAAGAATCCATAAACTAACGAAAGACGCTGCGGTATCAAGAGCTCACAGGCTTGATGAAATGAAAACTTTGGCTACCAGCCTCGATGGAAGTGAAATATCTATTGAAATGAGGGCCGGCTCCAACAACCGTTTATATGGGTCTGTCACTGGTACTATGGTTGCTGACGCATTATCCGAAGAAAAAGGGATAGCTATTGAAAGAAGGTTGGTTCAACTCGATGAGCCGATCCGAGAAGTCGGAACGTATGATGTCCCATTACGCCTGTTCGCAGATGTAAATGCATCCATAAAAGTTACAGTTTACGCAACAGGGACCGATCCATTTGAAATGGTTGCAGAGGAAGAAGATCCCTCTCAAGACGATACAGATCAGGAATCAGATGAAGAGGAAAACTTAAACTCAACAGAACTTCAAGAAGAATCTTCGGTTCCTGAAGAAGATGAACTTTCAAAAGAAGCTTCAGAAGAAACACCTCAAGGATAAATCGCCCTTCTTTTTACATCGTCTTTTGACTTGCTAGGTCTGAACAGATCATGTGATAATCGACAACCCACACCAAATTGTACCTCGGGAGATTGGGTTGTACACCGATAGAATTTTGCCACATGACATTGACGCCGAACACTCAGTCATTGGCTCATTGCTTCTGGACGGTGATTCTCTATCTAAAGTTTCTTCCATACTCAAGCCTAACGATTTTTATTTGGAGAAAAACAAATATTGTTTTGAAGCGTGCCTGAATTTAGCAGGAAGGAATGAAGTTATAAACCAGGTGACAGTAGCCCATGAATTATCCATTCAAGAGAAATTGGATTCTATCGGGGGATCCGTACATCTTTCCGATATGGTCAACGGAATTCCCAGCCCAGCCCACATACTACATTACGCTCAAATAGTTCACAGAACCTCAATAATGCGGCAATTGGTACAAGCGGCAGGATCCATTGCTGACATTGGATACGAAAGTGCTCCAGACACCGACGAGTCTTTGAACAGGGCAGAAGAACTTCTCTTTGGTATCCGATCAGAACGTGGAACCAGAGATTTTGCGGCCCTTCGCGACGTCCTAGATAACTATATGGCTGAAAGCCTACAACCAGACATAAACACATTAGCTCCCGTCCAAAGTGGTTACAATCAGTTTGATCAACTTTTGGGAGGTGGTATGCAACGCTCAGACCTACTTATTGTGGCAGCAAGACCGAGCCTAGGCAAAAGCACCCTAGCATTCAACATGGCGGCAGCAGCGGCAGCAAATGGCAGCAGTGTAGGTATTTTTAGTTTAGAGATGAGCGCGGAGCAAATAGCTCTTCGCCTGCTATCCAGTGAATCCCATGTAGATAGTCACAGATTGCGTCTGCAATTAATTAATGAAATGGAAGAGCAACGGCTCTTTGATGCAATCGGGAAGCTCTCTGACCTACCTTTATATATAGATGACACCCCATTTCAAACAATTGTAGAGATGCGCAGTAAAGCGAGAAGACTGCAAGCAGAGCGAGGTCTAGATCTGATAATAGTCGACTATTTGCAGCTGATAAACGGTAGTGGTGGAAGAAACAGCAACCGAGTTCAAGAAATGGGTGAAATATCAAGGTCCTTGAAAGGAATGGCAAGAGATCTCAATGTTCCAGTGCTCGCATGCTCTCAGCTCAGTAGAGCAATTGAGCAACGTCCAGACCATAGACCGATGCTGTCAGATCTACGGGAAAGTGGAAGCATAGAACAAGATGCGGATGTTGTTGCATTCATTCACAGAGAAGATAGATATGTGGATGCAGAGGCATGGGAAAAACGAAACCCCACAGAAGAGTACCCAGCTAATATAGCCGACATCATTGTCGCCAAACACAGAAATGGTAGGACCGGTGGTATAAAACTTTACTTCCAAGAACGCTTTGTAAAATTCGAAAATCTTGAGATTTATCAGCAAGACTCTGTAAGTGCATAATGGCATTCCAAGGTTTCATCAAAGGTGTCCGGTACATACCAGTGCCAACCCCGATATTTGGAGAATTATTAGAAGAAATAAAAGATCTAAATGAGCTGAAAATCCTTCTTAGAATTATCCGTCTAATCCATGATAAAAAAGGTCTGGAAAGATGCGTGACACTAGATGAACTACTTGCAGATCGTGTTTTGGCAAATAGTTTAGATTCTTCTGACATTGATTCTAGGAGAACTCAAATACTCCAAGCTTTGGAAACCTCACGGAACCGCAACGTCTTGATCAAGGTTGAAGGTAAAAATAAGTCTACTTCTCTATATTATTTGAATACCGAATTTGAAAGACAAGCGGTAGGGCATGTATCAAATTTACCACCGGAATCAGAATTTGAACCCTGGGAACCACTTGGAGAAAGGCCAAATATATATTCTCTATACGAACAGAATATTGGTATATTAACACCAATAGTTGCTGAAAAAATTGGAGAAGCGGAACAAAGATACCCACCGCAATGGATAGAAGAAGCAATTTCAGAAGCCGTGGCTCTTAATTCAAGAAATTGGCGATACATTTCAAGGATACTAGAGAGATGGGAGACAGAAGGAAAAGAAAATGGAAAATCTAGGAAGCATACTGGCAAAGCTAGATACATTTAAAGCAAATAGAGAGTCAGATCTCTCCCAAGATTTAGAAATTGACTCAGCTGTGATTTGCGAAATTTGTAACGATAAAGGCTGGCTCTCACCCATTTTACCAGCTGGTCATCCAGAATTTGGAACTATCAAATCCTGCGTTTGTAGGCAAAACGTAAAACAGGAAGAAATGACTAATAGGCTACTTTCTTATAGTAACCTAGGATCTTTATCAAGATACACTTTTGAAACATTGGATCTCGGAGAAAAGTCCGCGAATTCAGGAAATCTAGATATATTTAAATCTGCTTTCATCAGTTGTTCGGATTATTCTGAACGTCCAAGCGGCTGGATGCTAATAAATGGCCCTCACGGATCTGGTAAAACACACCTATCAGCTGCCATTGCCAATAGGTGCATTTCAACCGGTAAACCTGCATTTTTTATATACGTGCCTGACTTGATGGATCATCTCAGAGCAAGTTATACCAATAACTTGGATTTTGAATACGATGACCTTTTCGATCAGGTTAGAAATGCGCCTATATTGATACTAGATGGTATAACCGGAGGTAACGTCAGCAACTGGGCAAGCGAAAAACTAAATCAGATACTTAATCATAGGTCCAATGGACGCCTTCCCACCGTCTTAACTACATCAGAAGACATTAATTCTCTTGACCCATTCATCAAAAGCCGAATAAATGACTCTAATCTATGCAATATTGTGGCAACAGACTCGAGGGTAAGTATTTATGGTGAAGCTACCGGTGTTGGAGCTATTCCGAAAGAACTATCCAAAATGAACTTTGACACCTACAACCCAAAAGGAAGAAGAGGAAATTCAAATTTAGAACCGATTTTGGAAAGTGCCCGAAAATACAGTCAAACCCCAGACGGGTGGCTAACTTTTTATAGCGATAATTCAGGCGTTGGAAAAACACACTTGGCAATTGCAATTGCTAACCATAGAAAGTCGGTAGGGGATGATGTATTTTTTGCATTCGTGCCGGAGCTAATGGATGAGCTCAGATCTGGGTTTTCTCCAGATAACTCAATTAATTCATCCCTAATGCTTGAAAGAGTCAAAGAATCTGAACTGCTAATTCTGGACGATTTGGGTAATGAACAGGACACAGATTGGTCTCAAAAAACTATATACCACCTGCTAGTATACAGACATAACCATCGGTTACCTACAGTGATAACCACCCGCACAGATTTCAGTAGCATAGCTGACCGAAGTGCTCAGGCTTCTAGAATACAAGATGCCAATATAGGTCAAATATTAAACATCAAGGCTCCAGATTATAGAATGGGCCGAACGAGAGGTTGATATGGCTAAGAAATATTAAATGCATCCCGACACCGATTGTATCTTCTGCAAAATTATAGCTGGAACTGAACCCGCAACATTCCATTACGAAAAGGAGCTTGAGGAAGCTGACTTTGTCGTTTTCGAAAATAACCTAGGATGGTTTACCACACAGCTACTTTTTGTTCCAAAAGCACATATGCTGCAATCGGACCTATGGGCATCGAAAACTCTCTTATCTGATATCGGATTTCTAGCTAATCAAGTAGGACAGGAACGGTGCCCAGCGGGCTATAGAATCATTTCCAATTTTGGTGAAGATGGAATGCAGTCTCAGGAACATGCCCACCTTCACTTAGTTGGAGGTGAAAAACTAGGCATGTACGTTTGGGGCAAACTGAAAAAACTACCAGAATGAGACTGATATTTATAATTGGTCCAATTCATGAGCCAGCCAATTCACGTTCTATCTTTAGAATAACCCTAAGAGTCTAGAGTATCATCTGCCCACAAAATTATCTCTTCAGTTTTGCCCCAACCAACACAAGCATCCGTAATTGAGACTCCATATTCCAGTGTGCTAGGATCTCCACCAAGTTTCTGACTTCCTGGATTTATATTGCTCTCCAACATAACCCCTACGATACTAGTATCCCCTCCTGCCCTTTGGGAAACAACATCTTCGAATACAATAGGTTGCCTCTCATGATCTTTATTGGAATTCCCATGGCTACAGTCGACAACTAAACGTTGATCTAAGTCGCTCTTCCTTAATACTTCTCTAGCTAGACCTATTGAATCTGAATCATAATTAGGGCCGGATTTTCCGCCTCTCAAAACTAAATGCCCATCTGGATTACCATCAGTTCTTAGTACGCATACATGCCCATCAGGTCCAGTACCAACATAGGAATGCTGGTTCCTAGCAGCCATAATACCGTCCGCTGCTGTATCAAAACTTCCATCGGTACCATTTTTGAATCCTACCGGAATTCCGATTGCGCTTGCCATCTGCCTGTGCGTTTGACTTTCAGTCGTCCTTGCACCAATCGCTACCCACGATACTAAATCTTCAAAATAGTGTGGAACCACTGGATCCAAAAATTCGCAAGCAGCGGGCATTCCCATATCATTAATCTCCTGCAATAATCTTCTGGCACGTTGCAATCCCTGAGAGATATCGAAGGTCTCGTTGAGTTCAGGGTCATTGATAAGGCCTTTCCAGCCCACTGTGGTCCTAGGCTTCTCAAAATAAACTCTCATTACGATAAATAATTTGTCCCCGAGACGGTCTCTTAACTCAATTAACCGTCTGGCATAATCTAAGGCAGCCTCCTCGTCATGGATAGAACAAGGCCCAGTAATTATCATCAGCCTATCGTCATCTCCATGAAGGATATTTTTAATGGTTTCTCTTGCCTGTTTCACCGTATCCGCTGCTTTATCTGACCTTGGTAACCTATCCACCAGTTCCAACGGGCTGAAAAGATGATTTGAAGAAAATCCTAACCCTTGAACGTGACTTTTTTGACTACTCATTACCTAACCTCTACGTTGTAATATTAATTTGTTACTTCATTTATGTTCTGACTTTTTCCTTAATTGCTAAAAGCCAAAAAAAAAGCCCCAATCGCTACCGATTGCGGGCTTCTGTCTTGCTTTGGAAGTTCCTTAGAATCTACACAAGTCCTTGGTCGGCAGCTTATTCAAGCTACTAAAATAATAATACCAATATAGTGTTTTCCCTAAAGTTTTCTTTCGCATAGCACGCGGGATAGTATACTCTTTCACAAACAGTGTCAACAAATATACAGCCATAACAAAGAAAACTATTAATGACAAATCAAGACCCTGAAATACAGCCGTGTTGTACAGCTTCTAGAAAATCGGAATTACCTTTACTTGTAACACCCACCTCAAAATCTGTACATAGGCAACCCAAAATAGGAAACGCAAAAAATATGGTATCCATTCAAGGCGGTACCTATCTAATGGGTTCGAATTATGAATTTGGATTCCCAGCAGATGGAGAAGGACCAATACAGGAAATAACTCTGGATGACTTTCTCATTGACAGTACTGCCGTAACCAATAGGAGTTTTGCCAATTTTGTNAAAGAAACAAAATATAAAACTGATGCAGAAAANTATGGATGGTCTTTTGTATTTTATAAATTCATTAACTCAAGAAATATAAAATCAGCAACCCAATCTCCTGCTGGCACCCCTTGGTGGAGACGAGTTGATGGAGCTTCCTGGAAACATCCAGAAGGGCCGGGATCAAATATCAGAACAAGAATGAATCACCCAGTGGTGCATATTTCATGGAACGATGCAAATGAATTCGCGACTCACAATGGTAAACGTTTACCCACCGAGGCGGAGTGGGAATATGCCGCTAGAGGGGGACAGGAACAAAAACTCTATCCTTGGGGNGACGAATTAAATCCCAGCGGACAGCACATGTGTAATATATGGCAAGGGGAATTCCCGACGGATAATTCAGAAGAGGATGGATTTGCTAGTACAGCCCCCGTAAAAAATTATGCCCCCAACGATTACGGCTTATACAACATGGTAGGCAATGTTTGGGAATGGCAACAAGATTGGTTTACCCAAACTTACCATCAAATTTCCAATAAAAACAATCCGAAAGGTCCTAATATAGGAACATCGAAAACTATAAAAGGTGGATCTTACCTCTGTCACGAGTCGTATTGTAATCGGTACCGAGTGGCAGCTAGAAGTGCCAATACCCCTGACAGTTCTACTGGAAATTTGGGATTCAGATGCGTAGCAGATATTTATATCTAGTCGTTAATGGATACTTCGATATTCTTACGATACAATTTCCTAGTCTGGACCGCTTCCTGAATACTTCACCTCGGACCATTCATTCACACCAAACGAATAGACATGGATATGATTAAAAAAATGACCAGCGATGAAATAAGAGAAGCCTTTTTAGAATACTTTGAGAGCAAAGATCATCTCAGGATCCAAAGCTCCCCTTTGATACCAGTAGGCGACCCNACACTCCTATTGACTATTGCTGGAATGAATCAATTTAAACCATATTTCTCTGGCCAGCAGATACCTCCACATAAAAGACTTACATCAGCACAGAAATGTTTCAGGACCCCAGATATTGATATTGTTGGAGATGCGACCCATAACACTATGTTTGAAATGCTTGGCAATTTTAGTATTGGGGATTACTTTAAAAATGAAGCAATCGAGTACGCTTTAGAATTTCTAACTACTAAATTAAAGCTTCCAGAGGAAAGATTCTACATTACTATCCACCACACNGATGATGAGGCTCAAAAAATATGGGAAAGCATAGGGGTCCCAAAAGATCGAATTTACAGATTTGGAGACGAAGATAACTGGTGGGGGCCGCCTATACATGGCAGCGAAGGGCCATGTGGTCCTTGCAGTGAATTGCATTATGATTTCGGCAGAGATCGAGGATGTTTGAAAGATGATTGTGCGCCTAACTGTGAAAATATTATGGATACCGGTGAGAAGTGCACTCGATTCGTCGAGTTATGGAATCTAGTATTTATGCAGTACTATCACCACCCAGATGGATCAAGAGAGAATTTACCTGCNCCTAGTATAGATACAGGAATGGGACTGGAAAGAGCAACCATTGTCATGCAAGACGTCAAAACCATGTATGAAACTGACATATTCTCTTCCTTGATAGACCAAGTCTGCTCAATCAGCGGCCGCACATATGGTGAAAATTTAGAGATCGATTATGCAATAAGGGCTGTTGCCGAGCACACAAGAAGCTCCACATTCCTAACAGCGGATGGAGTGGTACCAGGTAACGAAGGTAGGGGTTATGTTCTNAGACGTGTTATCAGAAGGGCAATACGGCTAGGAAGAAAGCTTGGACTTGAGGACTCATTCATGTCACCTCTAGCTGAATCGGTAATAAATAAAATGGGCCATACATATCCTGAATTGAATAACCATAGAGANTTCGTCTTGAGTGTTCTCACCCTTGAAGAAGAAAGATTTCAACAGGCTTTTGAAAATGGTTTCGCTATGCTTGAGGAAGCAATTTCCAGTTCGTCCAGCTTAAATGGAGACATAGTATTTAGACTTTGGGACACCTATGGATTCCCTGTTGAAATGACCCAAGAAATGGCTGCAGAAAAAAACATTGAAATCGATATGAAAGGTTTTAACAAAGCCATGGAGGACCAGAAAAGTCGGGCTCGGTCGAAGGCACAATTTGAGGGAGATCATGCTCGAATACGTCTTTACGAAAATTTAGGTGTTGGAAACACTAGCTTTACGGGATATGAAACTCTTAACGGGAAAAGTGTAGTGGTTGGTTTAATTTCTAATGAAGAATCTGTAAATACAGTAACGCAGGGCCAACAACTAGAAATAGTACTCCAAGAAACACCTTTCTATGCCGAAGGAGGAGGGCAGGTGGGAGATGGGGGCACGATTAGTAATCCAAACTGTGAGATCATAATAGAAGACACAAAAGAAGCTATCCCAGGTCTTATCGTTCACTATGGAACAGTTTCTAAAGGAAACGTTTCCATTGGCGATACAGTAGAGAGCCAGGTAGACCCAATCCGAAGAGATGACACAGCAAGGAATCACACCGCTACCCACATGCTACATGCAGCCCTACGTGAAATATTAGGACCTCATGTGAGACAGGCNGGTTCTCTAGTTACNGCATCTAGACTTAGATTCGATTTTAGCCATATCAAATCAGTAACGCCGGAGGAAATGTGGCAAGTTCAATTCCTGGTCAATGAAAAAATTAGGCACAACGCAAATATTAATAGAAGTGAAGACACCTACAGTGGAGCAATAGAAAAAGGTGCTTTAGCTTTTTTTGGGGATAAATATGGTGATACTGTCAGGCTAGTAGAGATTGTGAACGGAGACACCTTTAGCTTTGAAGTATGCGGAGGTACACACGTTAACCAAACTGGTGAAGTAGGCGCAGTTTATATCCTAGGTGAATCTAGTATAGGGGCTGGGATGAGAAGAATAGAAGCTATAAGTGGTAGGGAGGCAGAAAGGCTTGTATGGCAAAACATGCGAAGAGACGCCAGAATTGCAGAATTACTACAAACCACCCCCCTAGAAATTGAAGAAAGGATAGCCGCAATCTCTAATCAGATATCTACAGCAAACAATCAAATTCAAAAGTTAGAAAAACAAATGTCCTCTCTGGCGGCTGCAAGTCTTCTAGACGAAGTGCAAACTATTAATGGAATAAAGGTTCTCGTATCAACAACAGAAGATCCATCAGCAGAATTGTTGCGATCCACCGGAGATTGGCTTAAAGATAAACTAGGAAGCGGAATAGTTACTATTGGATCCATAATAAATTCAAACCCTATGGTTGTCTGTATGATAACGCCAGATCTTGTTGAAAGAGGATTAAATGCTTCTGCAATAGTGAAGGAAATTGCCAATATAATAGGCGGCGGCGGTGGAGGTAGACCCGAATCTGCTCAAGCTGGGGGCAAGAATCCAAATAAATTGAANGAAGCTTTAGGTATTGTNCCCAATATAGTGTCTAGCATNTCTGAAGAAAAGTGACATCTGAACCCGGTAGTATACTGGCTCTAGATGTAGGTAACGTAAGGATAGGGGTGGCCGTAAGTGATCCTACACAAACAATATCCACTCCAATAGAGAGTTTACGTCGAAATAACGCAATCTCTGAAATCGACAAAATTTGTTCTGTTAGNAATNTAGTACTAATTCTGGTTGGTCTGCCATATCTACCCTCAGGTGAGCTAGGAACCCAAGCAAATTTAACCATGCAATTTATTCGAGAAATCAAAACTGTTATCAACATCCCAATTGAAACTATCGATGAACGAATGTCAACAATAGAAGCAAAAAGCCGCCTCAAAGACGCAGGATACAAAAACGTCAGTAAGCAGAGACGTCAAGGGACTATTGACTCTGCTTCTGCAGCAGTACTACTAGACAACTACATCAACCGATAGCTGCTTCACTCAGAACCTAACCACCATTTGTACCTGAGTAGATGGTTTTATCAAAGCTTCAAAGGCGTCCTGTATCCCATCTAAGGACAAAAAATCAGTGCCCAATATCATAGGTTCCAAATCAACTTTACCACTAGATATCAAATCTAGGGCTACCTTCCAATCATAAGGTTCCGCACCAAAGGTGGTGTTCAATTGAATTTCTTTACCCGCCCAATCTACCGGAAGCATGGGAACACTTTCCCAAGCTAGCGCTACTAACATAACATTACCTTTCTTACGCACCATATTTAAAGCCGCATCAAGTGTAGGTGGAGCCGCTGCACATTCAAATACAACGTGCGGGCCGTCCCCCTCAGACAAATTTATTATCGATGAAACGGCATCCTCATTGGATGGATCAACAACTGCATCAGCACCCAGTTTGATGGCCGTTTCCCTACGGGTGGCAGATGGCTCAGAAACGATTATTTTACGAGCTCCAGCTGCCCTCGCAGCTTGCATGGTTAACAAGCCAATAGGCCCTGCACCAAGAACTGCCACCACATCACCTAATTTCATATTTGATAATCTGATCGCCCTGACAGCTACCGAGCAAGGCTCGGTCAAACAAGCGTGAAGGTCAGAAACGTTATCTGGGATTCTAAGTGGTGCCCAGTCATTCAACAAAGTGAATTCAGCATAGCCTCTTTTTCTAGTATCAGTAAATCCTTCTAGTCGATAGTTGTACTGTTCCTGCCTTCTCAAAGGAGCTTCCATCCCTGGTGGAGGGGTTCCTCCACCTCCTATTACCCTATCACCTTCTTTCCAATCGGTGACGTCTGGACCAACGGCAGCCACGATTCCACTAAATTCATGTCCCATCACCGAACCGGCAGGAGCAATATCATAGAGAAAAGCATGTACATCGGTACCACAAATTGCACTATGACTGATTTTCACTAAAATTTCCCCTGGCCCTGGTTCAGGGACTGGCAATTCTTCAATCACAAGTTTCTGATTGCCCTGGTAAACTGCTGCTTTCATAAAGGACTCCTACACATACATTTAACCTTAGAGGAAGTATTGTAAATGTTGTAGTCAATACAAGAAAACAGAAATTAGAAAAGCCAGTTTGAGACCCAATAATTCTTGAGACTTAACTGGCTTTGATCATTAAGAAAAAAATCTAATGTAGATTAATCTTCAACACCGTTATCGCGCAGATAATCAATAGCTGCTTGAACCGTTGTTATTGATTCTGCATCTTCGTCAGATATTTCAATTTCAACATCATCTGAACTGAATTCTTCCTCGAAGGCCATTATCAACTCAACCAAATCGAGCGAATCAGCGTTTAAATCGTCAGTGAAAGAAGCCTCCGGTACGACCTCGGACTCATCCACACTTAATTTTTCTGCAACAACAGCTTGCACTTTCTCAAGTAGCGACATACTAATGCCTCCATTTTTTGATTACATTCTAAATGGCTAAACCAGCCTTCATATGGGACCCCAGCACCCCGTTAACGAAGCTAGGGGAACTTTCTGACCCAAACCTTTTCGCTAATTCTACCGCTTCATTAAGTACTGCCTTTTCAGGAACTCTTTCAGAGNACCACCGTAATTCACTAATTGCCATACGGAGCACATTTTTATCCACTACGGCTATTTGGCTTAATGGCCAGTCAGAAGCCAACTCCCCGATTATATTATCGACTGAAGAAAAGTTTTCAAGCACCTTTTCCACTATGTCNCGAGCAAATGNCCNATANTCACCTTCAATTTTACAATCATCTAATATTCTTTCCAATACATTAATGGCGTCATGTCCCACAGAGTCATATTCACAAAGCGCTTGCAACACTAGTACTCTAACTTCTCTTCTGTTGGATATAAAAGAATTGNAATCCATAGGTACAACTACAAACTCTTAATCAATTTCTACTTATAGCGATGATCGAATCTATGTCGTTAATACTTACTACATTGGCAGTCTTGTCGATTTTTTTGACCATACCACCGAGAGCTCTACCTGGTCCTATTTCTAGAAAATTCGTTATTCCAGACTTGATCATNAAATCCACTGATTTCTTCCACTGNACGCATCCNGCAATTTGAGTTATCAGTTCACGTTTAATCTCGTCTCCGCTGTGGATAGCATTACCGGTNCAGTTAGCTATGATTGGCACCTGGGGATCATTAAACTTTAACCCGTCAATGAACTCCATAAGTCCCGCCTTGGCCGGTTCCATCAAGCCAGAGTGGAAAGCACCTCCAACCTTCAAAGGAATAACTTTTTTTGCACCCCTAGCACTAGCCAGGTCCATTGCCCTAGCAACAGCTATCTTTTCCCCACTTATCACAATCTGCTCTTGAGTATTNATATTAGATACAAAGACGCCTGATTCTCTCGCTATTTCCTGTAAAACCATCTCATCCAAACCTAACACNGCAGCCATAGTACCTGGATTTGAATCACAGGCCTTTTGCATAAGTTCGCCACGTTCTTGAACCAGTAACGCCGTATCCATTACAGACAGTACGCCAGATGCTGCAAGTGCAGTATATTCGCCTANGCTATGACCGGCCATCAAAAACGGTACTGGCATGGATTCTGCNGGAATATTTTCCTTCATGGCTTCAATACAGGCGAGACTTACNGTCATAATTCCCGGCTGGGCATTTTTTGTCTCTCTTAGATCCTCTTCCGGTCCTTCAAACATGATCTTTGAAAGAGGTCTTCCAAGAGCCTCNTCCACCATTTCAAACACTTCTTTACTCGCATCTGAACCCGCATAAAGTTCCGATCCCATGCCTACAGATTGAGCCCCTTGACCTGGGAACAAAAAAGCCGTTTTGGAGTTATTTGCGAAAGTAAGTGTCATGGTTATTTCCTTTTGTAAGATGGGTCCAAGAATTTATACAACTGCCTGATCAGATTTGGTTACATCTCTACCATTGTAGGTACCACAGTTTGAGCACGCCCTATGAGGCATTCGTGGAGACTGACACTGTGGGCAAGTTGAAAGTGATGCCGGCTTGATAGCGTTATGAGCGTTCCGACCGCCTTTTCTTTTCCTTGAGTGTTTCTTTTTCGGTAGTGGTGGCATTATAGCCTCCTTTTCTTATTATTCTGATATTTTGAATGGCTCGAGTAAAGCCGCAATTTTGGTGTTTCTTGTGTTATTTCCGCAACCACATTCTTTCATATTGAGGTTGACCCCACAGTCTATGCACAAACCGCTACAATCTTCTTCACATTTACTATTTATAGGTGATTGAAGTGATAGATATTGACTCGCTGCCTCTGATAAATCTAGAACATTATCTTCTCGAATATAAAAATTCTCCTCAATAATTTCTTCTATTTCGATCCTTTCCCCTGTCAACAGATTTAATAATGGAAAATATTCCTCTTCTATTTCCAATGGAATAGATTCTTTATACTCTTCTAAACAACTCCCGCACTCTGCAATGTAATTTGCTTTAAGATGAGCGCTTACCCATATACCGACATCTGTTTTAATCAGTAGGACTGTCCCATCTATATGACAATTTCTTTCAGACCATTCCACCTCAAAACTAGCATTTACATTTTCCAATTTTTTGTTGCCACTACTCGACTTGAGCAAAGTGGCCACCTTAAAGTCCATAATATGCCTCATCCTGCCTGAATTAACAGACAATTCAAACAACCACTATATCGTTGGTCAGGGAATCCGGTCAACAGGAAAAGAGGTCATTTTAAGCCAATTATTCGATCATTGAATACTTCTAAAATCAGCAGATTTGAAAATACCGGTAGGTTCGATTACATTGGCTATTGTAATGCAAATAAATGAGTGGCTTGGCTACACAGCCAATTTTGAATTTGAGGCAAATTTATGACATCTGAAAGAAAAAAATATGATGTGGTGGTGGTAGGAGCCGGCAACGCAGCATTGACGGCTGCATTAGCCGCCGCCTCTGGAGGAGCAAAGGTGGCAATTTTAGAAAAAGCTCCCGAGCACCTGCGGGGAGGTAATTCATACTTTACCGGTGGCCTTTTTCGATTTGCCTACAATGGAATTGAGGATATATCAGAGCTATTACCCGACATAACCTCTGAAGAAAAAGAAAACATAGATGTTGGTTCTTACAAAGAATCTGAATTTTATTCTGATGTTATGAGAGTTACTGAAGGGCTATCAGATCCTTCTTTACTTCAGACATTAACATCTAAGTCGTTCGCGACAATGCTTTGGATGAAGGATCAAGGTGTACCTTGGATCTTAGCCTATGGAAGACAAGCCTTTGAACATGAAGGCAAACAAAGATTTTGGGGAGGACTCATCGTCGAAGCAGTGGGAGGAGGAAAAGGTTTATCCGATAGACTCTTTGAATTAGTAGAAAGAAATGAAATTGAAGTGTTTTACCAAACAAGTGGAACGAAATTATCAGTTAACCAGACTGGAAGTGTTGACGGAATAACGGTTAAATCAGAATCCGGATACGAAAAAATATCTTGTAAATCTGTGGTCCTTGCCTGTGGAGGATTCGAAGCAAACTCTGAGATGAGAACACGGTATTTGGGGCCTGGCTGGGAATTAGCCAAAGTTAGAGGCACCCAATATAACACCGGAGACGGTATTAATATGGCTCTAGATATCGGTGCGCAATCTCACGGACACTGGAGCGGATGCCACGCAGTCGCATGGGATTTAAATGCACCTGCCCATGGTGATAGGAATGTAGCTGATCTATTTCAAAAACATTCTTACCCATTCGGGTTAATAGTAAATGTGGATGGTAAAAGATTTGTTGACGAAGGTGCAGATCTAAGAAATTACACCTATGCCAAATATGGCAGAGAAATATTGAAGCAACCCCAAAGAGTGGCTTTTCAGCTATTTGATCAAAAAACTAAGCACCTTCTTAGAGATGAATATTTCATACCCCAAATGACTATGGTGGAGGCTAGCACTATAAAAGATTTAGCTGAAGGATTAGATATAAATCCAGAGGAACTCCAGAAAACTATTGAAACCTATAATAACTCGGTACAGGACGGCGATTTCAATCCAACTGCGCTGGATGGGAAACACACTGAAGGCATCTTTCCACCAAAATCTAATTGGGCACAAAAATTGGATAGCCCACCATATTTAGGATATGCGGTGACATGTGGAATAACTTTTACATTTGGCGGCCTGAAAATTGATGCCAACACCCAGGTACAAGACAATTCAGACATGCCTATACCAGGTCTTTTTGCAGCTGGAGAACTCACTGGAGGGTTATTTTATAACAACTACCCCGGAGGATCAGGCTTAATGTCAGGGGCTGTATTTGGCAAAATAGCTGGTGAGAATGCGGCCATATCAGCCCTACAATAACTGAATATTTTCTTGACCAATGCCCAATATAAACCTAAAGTATGGGTTCTTATCACAAAAAAAAGAAATCCTAACGTGGCTAGTATGAAGGAGGATGTTGCAATGACGTACGGTAGCGGAGACTATAGATACCAAGTTGACAAGGATTGGGGAAAGTTACCTGACGGTTATGAATTTAACCAAGTAGCCGGTGTAGCGGTGGACAAAGAAGATAATGTCTATCTTTACAACAGAAGTGATCATCAGGTAATGGTGTTCAATAAAAGTGGAGATTTCGTAAAATCTTGGGACGTTAAATTCTCGAACCCTCACGGTATGCACATAGGTCCTGATGGGAATTTCTACTTTGCTGACCGAGATGCGCACGTGGTTTTGAAATACAGCCCAGATGAAACCTTGCTACTAACCCTAGGT
Organism: Chloroflexota bacterium; assembly: GCA_002728195.1. Lineage (GTDB taxonomy): Bacteria > Chloroflexota > Dehalococcoidia > Lucifugimonadales > UBA826 > UBA11996. Next base: position 10,385 of record PBWI01000042.1, on the reverse strand, counting down.
ACATACGATGTCCCGTCGAATACTGGCTACGGTGGTGACCTAATGGTCGTACCGCATCCAGCAGGGCCCTTTAATTTGCCTACCGGCGTAGTTGTCTCCGAAGATGGAAATATTTTCGTGTCCGATGGTTATGGTAATTGCAGATTCCATAAATTCTCTCCTGATGGAGCCTTATTGGACACTTGGGGTGAGGCTGGAAAAGATAACCCTATGGATTTTCACCTTCCTCATGGAATAGGAATAAACAAAGACGGTTTGTTGGCAATTTGTGATCGCGAAAATCATAGGATACAGTTCACCGACCAAGATGGTGAATTTATGTTCATATGGGATGGATTCCTACAACCCACAGACATAACATTCGGAGTAGACGGTGAAGCTTATGTATCGGAACTCCAGCATCGTATCTCCATATTAGATTCAGAAGGAAATCTGATCAGTAGATGGGCAGATGAGAGTAGTTCGGCCTCTGGTCATTTTATTGCTCCTCATGGCATCGCTGTTGACTCTTCAGGTGATATCTATGTAGGAGAAGTGTTAGAAGGTAGAAGAATACAAAAATTTATACGACAGTGATTAAAAAGAGAAACAAGAGAAATATAGGAGATGTTAGATGAACGGTGACCAATTAATGGCCAAACTCTTGAAGAAAGAAGGAACGGAATGGATTTCCTGTTTCCCAGCACAAACACTAATTGAAGCCTGTTCCCAAGAAGGAATAAGGCCTGTGCTTTGTCGGCAAGAGAGGGCAGGCGTAAATATGGCAGATGCCTACAGCAGGATACACAACGGAAATAAGATTGGTGTGTTCACAATGCAACACGGTCCAGGAGCAGAAAACGCATTTGGAGGCGTAGCCCAAGCTTATGCAGACAATGTCCCTATGCTACTAATTCCAGGTGGTTCGACAGAAAGAAGAGTCGGAGTACATCCTGGCTTTGATGCCATCCCAAACTATCAACATATAACTAAATGGGCAGGCCGCATTAACACAATTGAGCGCATACCAGAAATGGTCAGCCAAGCATTCACCCACTTAAGAAATGGCAGACCCGGCCCCGTACTTCTCGAATTACCGGGTGATGTTGGGCATGCAGAAGTACCGGCTGACATTGAAGAATACCAAGTTAGTCGATCATATAAATCATATGCAGCAAAAGAAGATGTCAGGGACATCGTTACCGCGTTGTTGAAAGCCAAAGCGCCTGTTATAAACGCCGGTCAAGGAACCCTATACGCAGAGGCAACTGACGAATTAATAGAGTTCGCGGAATTGGTTAATGTTCCTGTAATGACTACCCTTGCAGGCAAAAGTGCATATCCTGAAGATCATTCTCTGGCTCTTGGTACTGGCGGCAACACTGGTACTTTAATGGTTGACAGATTTCTCCAGAATACAGACTTTGTCTTAGGAATTGGGACAAGCTTTGCAATATCTAATTTCACCGCCCCAATGCCACCAGATGCTACCAAAGCACAAATTACTAATACAGCAGAGGACATTAACAGAGATTACCGTGTGGAATATGGTGCTGTAGGTGATGCGAAATTAGTGTTACAGCAATTGATTGAAGAGGCGAAATCTCAACTTGGAGAACATGGGAGAGGCGATGTAAATGGAGTTCGAGACAAAATTTCTGAAATTAAAGATGAGTTTATGAAAGAATGGGGTCCAAGACTCAATTCAGACGAAACCCCTATGAGTCCATACCGTGTTTTCAATGAAATGATGAAAGCAGTAGATCCAAGAAATGCAATAGTAACTCATGACTCCGGATATCCTCGAAATCAGCTTGTTCCATTTTGGCCTGCACTGAATCCTCGATCATACATCGGCTGGGGGAAATCAACTCAATTAGGATATGGTCTAGGACTAGCATTGGGAGCAAAGGTTGCAGCACCAGACAAGGTGGTTATAAACGTTATGGGCGATGCCGCTTTTGGAATGGCCGGGCTAGATATAGAGACGGCTACAAGATCCGAGCTAGGAACGATAACAGTGGTTCTTAACAACGGAGTAATGACGCATTATTACGACCACTTCCCACACGCTACTGAAAATTGGAAGAGTAATGAACTAGGCGGTATATATTCAGACACAGCAAAAAGTCTAGGTGCACATGGAGAAAGAATTCATAACCCAGACGAAATAGGTCCCGCAATGAAAAGGGCACTTGAAGCCTCAAGCAGTGGACAGCCAGTCCTTCTTGAGATGATCACTAAGGAAGAGGAAAACATCTCCAACTATGGCAGATAACAAGTAGGACAAATCTAGTGTGTGCGGCGATTACTCTTCAAATAGTCGCCGTATACACAGTCCTCATTTTGTAAGGTCTTAATTTTCTCTTATACTGCTTTAACCCGTCTATTCCCAGATCACTTGCATCATTCACAAAATCATAATTTTGTAACATCTCAAAGGTTCTCCATCTCAAATATTCGGATACCCCTTTTATTCCCATTAAAGTTTTGGCAACAAAAAAACAAGCCGTGTTCTGATTAATTGGTCCTGCCATTGAAAAACCCACCAATTTTTTGTCTAGCTCCAATCCCCACGACCGCACATCAGTATTGTCAAATTGCCCTACAGCATTGAGAGCCACCCGAGTATATCCCCAATCAAATAGAAACTTATTTTTTCTGCCTTGTACAGATCTCCATTTATCTAATACATCCAAAGCAGCTGGCACATCATCTTCTTCCAATTCAAAAAAAACAGGTTTTCGGTTGGATATATTGTTAATTTTTTTTCTAATATCTTTATATTTTTTTCCTGCTAAACAAAAAACGTCTTTAGGATCATAAATGTATTCATTTTCTTTTTCCTGAATTTCAATATCTTCTCCAAACAACTCATTCAAGGTATTAATATCAGACGAATCGACCCACAAAATGCGCATATTAACCTGCTGCAATAAGTCTTTTGTTTTCAAAAGATATGCTTTTACTTCACGGGTTAACGTGGAAGGAGGAATCACTAGATCAATTCTTTCTGAATTTATCCTTCCAGAATATTGAAATAAACAAAAAACATCGTGTTTTTCAGTTAGATAAAGGGCTCTTTTGGGAGGTAAGCTGTAACAGGCTAGAAAAGGTGCAAAGTAAGCCCAAGAATCTCTACCCGTTTGACTAAATATATCCTTTAACAAAGTAGTATCTGCCACCGATATCATGTGATGCCTATCTGAAATTTTGTCGAGTAATGCTTTCAATCCCAGTCACCCCTATGTCTGGTATAAATTCCTCCCGAATACATCTCAGCAACATCTATGTTTTCACCAGATATGAAAAATCTACCAATATTACTTATCCCTGCATGCATTTGTGCCCCAATATATTCATTGAACCCAGGTATTAGTTCTTTTGGTGAAAAACCAATCTCTGAGATATTCCGAAAGAACACGGAATTACCCACAGGACCTAGATTTGGATAAGATAAAAATGCTATTGCTCCTACATACTCTTTAGCCATCTGCGCACCTATCGCTGCAAACCTAGTTAAACCCTCAACAGTGTAGGGGGGGTCTGAAATGATTACGTCATATCTTCCTTTGTAAGAATCTTGAAGTTCCTGTATCAAATCTATTTCATATAAATTAATTTCAACATCGAATTTTTTACTTATAGATTCAATAAAATTAAGAATCCTTTGATCGATATCAAATATATTCAAACTCTTTATGTTCAATCCATATTCTTGGGAATAAATCATGATTGCCAATGATGTGAGATCATCATCCCCCAAAATTGCTATATCTCTTCCTTCTATAGCATCATTTTCATGAAAATACATGGCTCTTCTGAAGCAAGTAGTTGAAATAGCGTGAGACTGATCCAAACTATAATCTGGATCCGGCCTACCTTCACCTAATTCATCAAACTTGGCTATTTGGTCCAGCATCACATCTGGAACTTCATAAGGTGCTTTAAATCTTGGAACCTCCTGATCACATATCCCAATTAAGCTCAACATATCCAATCCTGCATCAGTTAAAGTGGCTCCTCCACTTCTTACGAGAAATTTCCGTTTCTCTAATTCTCTCCGAGCAGCAGATACAGCTGGCACAGGTATTCCGGTAATTTTTGAAATATCGTGTATCGGAACATTCTTTCCTCTCAGGATTGCTCTCATGATCAACCTGATCCCTTGATAACCTTCCTGTAATTGGGAATCAAATGAAACTTTGTTTAAAGTACTTTCAGCCTCTGATCTATCCATAATTCACTGATATAAATTGATAAGCGCANCTTTATGNTGTAGATATAATAAAACCTAATACCTTAGATTACTCTACTTCAAGTATAAGTGTAGAGAAATGTTATACTCCGCCTCACCTTAACTTTATAGAGTGATTTCGGGAGGTAATAATAATGTTAGTAATTGATGCCATTTCANAAATTCTAAAAAAGGAAGGTATCAAATACCTCAGTGCGTTTCCAACTACCTCAGTCATTGAAGCAGCGGCCGAGTCAGGCATAAAACCGATTATATGCCGCCAAGAAAGAGTTGGAGTAGGCATAGCTGATGGGTATTCTAGAATTACAGGTGGCAATCCCCCAGGGGTTTTCGCAATGCAATACGGACCTGGAGCCGAAAATGCATATCCAGGTGTCGCCACTGCATTTGCCGATGCAGTACCAATGCTATTTTTACCTTTGGGTCACCGGAGAGACCGTGACAGAATATTTCCACATTTCAATTCCGTAGACAGTTTCTCAACAGTTACAAAGTATGTAGAACAGATAAATGAAATAGACTCCGTTGTAGACACTATGAGGAGAGCGTTCTATCGTTTGAAAAATGGCCGTCCAGGACCAGTAATGGTGGAAATACCGATAGATATCGCGGACAAAGAAGTTGATCAAGAATCAATTGCACAATACAAAAAAGCGATAACTACCCGTTCTTCCTCTGATGAAGATGCTGTTATGAGAGTTGCACAAAATATACTTACTTCAAATGCACCTCTTCTATATGCTGGCCAGGGAGTTCTATATTCAGGAGCCTCCAAAGAGCTGCAAGAGTTAGCTGAATTAACCAAGATACCAGTAGCGACCACAATGGCAGGAAAAGGTTCGATAGATGAACGTCATCCTTTGTCCTTAGGAAGCTCTTCGACAGTAATGAATGGTGCTGTATTGCATTACATGAAGACAAGCGATACTGTCATAGCTATTGGTACCAGCCTCACAAAACATGGAATGATAACTACAATCCCAGAGGGGAAAAATATTATTCATGTAACGAATGATCCCATTGACATAGGCAACTATTACCAGCCTAGTGATGCCTTGCAAGGAGATGCCAAACTGGTCTTAAAGCAGTTAATCGAAGCATGTGCCGATCTACTTTCTACTCGCGAANCCCCAGAATCTCCAGAGGNTCAGATCCNAGANATGAAATTGGAATGGAAGAAAAGCTGGCAAAAAAAATTAACNTCCAAAGAATCCCCAATGACACCATATCGTGTAATAAGTGAATTCATGAACGCAACGAATCCTGCTGAAAATATAGTNACNCATGACTCAGGTAGCCCCAGAGATCAAATTATGCCGTTTTATNAGTCNGGAGGNCCTGGCACTTACCTNGGCTGGGGTAAATCNCACGGTTTAGGAACAGGCTTNGGTTTGAACATGGGNGCAAAACTGGCNTCGCCNGAAAAATTTGTGGTGAATTTTATGGGAGATGCTGCCTTTGGAATGACTGGATTAGATTTTGAGACCGCCGCTAGAAGTGGAATTCCAATCCTTACNGTNGTACTCAATAATTCTACTATGGCNATTGAAACATCCCATATGGCTTCCTCGCACGAACTTTACAACACGAGAGATCTTGGAGGAGACTATGCTGACATGGCTAAGGCCATGGGTGGATGGAGTGAACGAGTTGATAATCCAGAGGAAATAAAAGATGCATTTTTAAGGGCTAAACAAGCTACTGAAAATGGCCAAGCTGCCCTACTAGAATTTATTACATCAGAAGAACAGGATTTTTCATTCAGAGGTATTTTACGCTAACTTGGCCGTCGCTATGGATAACAATTTAAAAATCACCCTTCTGGGTACAGGTACACCTGTCCCGTTAATCGACAGGATGGGATGCAGTGTATTAGTTCAAGCGGCAAACCAAAATGTTTTGATAGATTGTGGAAGAGGTGCAGCGCAAAGAATTAACCAGACCGAAACTCCTTTAAGAGAAGTTTTTACGGTTCTGTTGACTCATTTACATTATGATCATTACATAGGAGTTCCTGATCTTTGGTTAACAGGATGGTTGTATGGAAGAAAAATCCCTATTTCCGTGTACGGCCCTACTGGTACAGAAGCCATGATATTTAATCTGTCCAAGGCTTTTGAAATTGACGTTCATATACGCAGAGACCTAGACGAAAAGTTTAGTCCTGAAGGAGCAATAATAACAGGATCTGATGTGAGTCCTGGCTTTTCTTATGAACAATCAGGTCTACGAATTGAGTCATTCGAGGTTGATCATCATCCAGTACCTGAGGCCATGGGATACATCATCACCTATCAAGGAAAGAAAGTGGTCATTTCAGGCGATACAAGATACATGCCTTCAATGAGTCAAATATCAAAAGATGCGGATCTTTTAATTCACGAGGTAGCCGCACCAGAGGCAATATGGAAAAGGTCTAACATGATAGGAAGAGACCCTGAACATACCAAGAAAATTATTGATCATCACGCTACCCCTTCCCAAGTGGGATCAATCTTTGAAAAATCCAAAGTAAGGCTGGGTGCTTACTACCATATCGTGGGAGGTCCTGGTGCAGAGGAAGAAGTATCAAAAGCCACAAAAGAAGTGTTCAATGGTGATTTCCTAATACCAGATGACCTTACTGTAATAGAAATTGGAGATGAAATAAAAATATCATAGATATTTTTGTACAGATCACCCTAGACCCGATCAATTATTTGTAGAGCTATTTTCTTTACCTTTTCCTTATCGTACCTTGCAAAGCTGAGAGCAGCTGTTCTATGCGGATCTCCACTGAAAAACCTTTCATACAGAACCTGTCTCCCTCCATATGAACTTATACTAATATCCCAAGCCATCCTAAAAAGCTTAGTCCGTTCTTTAGCACCCAATGTGTCAGTAGACAAATAATCATCCAAGTAATGACCTATATCAGATTCAAAATCAGCGTCAGTAGGAACAGCAATCAAACTACTGGAACCGATGAGTTGCAAAATTTCTATCATCCTTGGGTACGCAGATGTAAATGACGATTTAGCGGCCGCCAAAGGAGCCCCCTCTGGCTCCATAACGCCCCATTCGTTCAATTCAGCATTGCTTATGGAAGCCTCAAGGCAAGCCTTGCTGACTTCGTATATGGTTATTAACTCTGATGCGAGTGCTTGAATATATGGAGTTTCATTTGTATTCAGGGATTCAGTCATCAATGTGGCCAAACCAAGTATAAACTCAGATTTTGACATATTCTTTGTCACAATTTGCTGGTTTATATGGGAGCCGACTTTACTGTGGGAAAAAACAGTATTAGCTGTCTCCACATCATTAAAAATAAAAACCTTCTCCCATGGCACAAAAACGTTGTCAAAAACTACAATTGCATCACCTTCATCGAATCTAGATGAGAGAGGATGGTCGAAAGAAGACTTGCCAACATCCAGAGGTTCCCTGCAGATAAATTTTAACCCAGGTGTATCACATGGTATTCCAAAAGCAAGAGCATATTTTGAGGCATCTTTGTCAGTAGGTACCACCGATGAAGGAAATACTAAAATCTCATCAGACAATGGCGCTAGAGTAGCTAATATACGAGCACCTTCAACCACTATGCCATCATCTTTTGCTTGCACTAAATGTAACCCGAGCTCATCACCTTTTGCATAGGATGGATATCTTTTATTTTTTCTTACATTTACTAGAGTGTGCGTCAATGTCAAATCATTTTCCATCACGTATTGGAAATAATTCTCTATGTTTTTTCCATACTTGCCAAAAAAATCAGAAGCAGCCGAGCAAGCCATTAGAATTACATTCATGTAATCAGGGGTTCTGGCCAAAACCCCGCCGCTAAATCTGGCCCAATTTAGCATCATTTTCCCTCTTTGAATTAGGTGCTCCTGGGAGGTAGGAGTTATAAAAGAAAGGCCTTCTGATACCCCACCAGCATTGGAATTAAAGGTCATTTCTTTTGCAAGAATAGGATCATGCTGCATGTCATACAAGGCAGCTATGGAGTTCGCGGCTCGAGTAAACGCCACATGCCGAGTTACATCTGTGACTTTTTCTCCTTCTATCCACAGATCTTTGGGATGGGCACGTAGTCCCTCTAAATATAGATTCCCATTCTTAACTGGCACTTAAGCACCTACATTTCAAATCAGGTTATCTATGAAGATGAGGTTATCTCTGCATCTGTGAGTTTCTTCGCCTCCACACCATCTAGGGAATCTGGGAAATCGCCAGCAAACAAATATCCTTCTTTTGGCCAAGAGGATTTAGGCATTTCATAAAATATCTCGATCTCATTGCCATCAGGATCTTCAATATAAAATCCCAAGGATACTCCGTGGTCAGCCACGCTTTTAATTGCAATACCTTCAGATCTACACTTTTTATGAATCTCTTTAACATCCTCTATGGACTCCATTTCCCATGCGAAATGAGCTAGCGAATGCGTGGAAGAATCCTTTATATCGTCAGATTTAATAAGCGCTAATTCATGGGACGCATCGTCGCGAGCACTCATAAATATCATGGTTCCCGTCGGTCTTCTAGTGGTCACATGCAAACCTAATATATTCGTATAGAACTTTTCTGATACGGCTATATCATTTGCGCGAAGCACGAGGTGCCCTAGCTGTTTAACTTTTGCCATAATACGTTCCCTCCCACATGTGTATTCCAGGGACTTATAAGATTCCTAAAACCATAAATCTCGCAAATATAACTAGCTGTCTTTAAAGGTCTTTAGCCTTCTCTTGGGAACCAATAGCACCCATGCTCATCAACACAAGGGGCACAATGGGCAACCATATGTCCAGGGGAGACCTCTTTCATCACTATTTCATTATCTTCGCAAGCTGGATCCGGGGTCGGACAAAGAGGGTCATAACTACATGCCGAAGGCGGGTTCATTGGGCTTGGAACTCCTCCTCTTAATATTATCCTTTCCCTATCAGCTTCCATTAAGGGATCTGGTATTGGGACAGCTGATAACAAAGCTTTAGTGTATGGATGAACTGGATTTTCATAAAGTTCGTTACGTTCAGCTATCTCTACAATGTGTCCCAGGTACATTACAGCTATTCTATCGCTAATATGTTTGACCACAGATAGATCATGTGCAATGAACAGATATGTTAGTCCAAGGTCTTCTTGAAGATCTTCAAGAAGGTTGATAATTTGAGCCTGAATAGATACATCTAAGGCAGATACAGGTTCGTCACAAACTATAAAACTTGGGTTTACTGCAAGTGCTCTCGCGATACCTATCCTTTGTCTCTGTCCGCCGCTAAACTCATGAGGATACCTGTCCGCCATGTATGGGCTGAGCCCACAAGTGGTAAGTAGCTCTGCAACTCTATCTTTATATTCACCTTTACTCTCAGTAAGCTTATGGACTTTGAGGGGCTCCCCAACGATGTCTCCACAAGTCATACGTGGGTTCAAAGAGCCATAAGGATCTTGAAATATGACCTGCATATCCCTTCTCATTTGTCGTAGGCCGCTGGTACCCAGAGCAGTAACGTCTACACCATTGAAAAGCACCTCTCCCGCGGTTGGCTTATACAGCTGCAGAATACATCTGCCTGTTGTTGTTTTACCACATCCACTCTCTCCAACGAGACCAAGCGCCTCACCCTTTTTTATGGTAAAAGTGACATCATCCACTGCTTTTACTTCAGCGACTTTCCTCTGGAATATAATTCCCTCATTAACTGGAAAGTACATCTTGAGGTTGTTGACTTCGACTAAATCTTCCCCTACTTGGGTATCAGCTGTGTCACCTATTGATGTAACCATTTTATCTCCAAAAAATGCAATTAATTTTTTTAATCACTCTATACTATTGATCTCTCGGGAACCATTTGCAACCGTACTCTTTTTCACAATGCGCACAATATGCTACCCAGTGATTAGGTTCATCCTCTCGCAAAACAGGTTCTAAGGTTAAGCACTCATCACTCGGGGATGGGCAATTGGATTGAAAACCGCACCCTGAAGGTCTATTTCCCAGATTAGGAGGCATCCCCTCAATCGCTTGCAATCTTTCTCTTGTCTCATCATCTGCATCCAAGCGTGGCACGGAATTAAGAAGACCTATAGTGTACGGGTGCATCGGATTTTTATATATCTCCACAGCACTAGACGTTTCCACAATCTTACCCGC
>PBWI01000041.1 GCA_002728195.1 Chloroflexota bacterium | reverse complement strand
ACAGAAGGAACATAAGCCTCAAGAGTAATTAACCTACTAATCAGATCTACATAATCCCAGGATATGGAAAACATATCCATATCTCGCCATTCAAACTGCCGCTCCAGTCGGACATCTGCGGACGAAACCTTTTTATATCTCCTAATCCAATTACCTAAAGTTCTAATAGTAGGTTTGGGTTCGCGGGGAAAAGCTTTCAAAATTGCTGCACGGCCATACCCTCTAGCATACATTTCAAAGCCCATAGAAATTTGTGCAATATTAGAAAAAGGTCTACCCATAATTAATGCCTTTTTTAATTATATTACTTCCCAAATAAAATAATAAGCGCTAATTATTTCCCAAAACACTATATTTATTGCATATCAAAAATAAAAAAGAAACCCACTGAATGCAATTACATATAAGTCTTGGCGAAGAATTAAATAAAGGAATCTAAGGAAATAGCCTGGTTCTCTTTATTGTTCAAGAGGCAAGGAAAATTAAATCAGTCCAACTGATTTAGCTGCTCTTTTCACATCATCCACCCGAAAAGCTCTAAGTATCTGCTTAACTTCCGTCCCATTTTTTTCCAAATCCACTAATCGAGAAACTCGGTCCGGCTTATTACCAGTGGTCGGCAATTCCAGCGATTTGAGAGCATATGAAAGATCGTCAGACCTAAAGTGTTGGAGAAATTCCTCAAAATCCATAGATGTATCTCCAATTCGGCTCACAGCCACAAAATATTTTGCCCGATTATACATACAGTTGATGATATTAGTAAGACAAAACCATGATTTCACATTTTCGGCATGCTAATTAGCGTAGAATGTCATTTATTTGAGCACGGAGGTAAATAATGGCAATAAAAATAGTCACAGATAGCACCTCGGATTTAGACTCGTCTATTGCGGAGGATCTTGGAATAACTATAGTGCCCTTGAACGTTCATTTTGGGGAAGCGGTGTTCAAAGATGGAATCGATTTAGACACTGATCAATTTTTCGATAAGTTAATTAATGGAAATGTTTTTCCATCTACTTCACAACCATCATTAGGTGAATTCGTAGATGTGTACAAGGAAATTAGTCAGCCGGGAGATGTGATCATTTCAGTCCATGTGTCGTCAAAACTTAGTGGAACTATAAATTCAGCACAACAAGCCGCGAACACACTATCTGGCACAGTAGATGTGAGAATTGTCGATACACAACAGGTGTCAATGACTGTTGGACTTTCAGCTGTTGGTGCCGCTCAGGCAGCACGAGAAGGAAAATCGGTAGAAGAATGCATAGCTGTGGCTGAATCAGTAGCTAGAAGAAGTAACTTTTTTGCTTTGTTTGACACTCTCGAATACTTAGAAAAAGGTGGGCGGATAGGCAAAGCTCGATCTTTAATCGGAGGTCTTTTAAAAATTCGCCCAATTTTAAGAGTAGAAGATGGTGAAATTGGTCAATTCAGCAAAGCCAGGTCCAGAAATATGGGAATGTTGAAATTAGAGGAAGCAGTGAGAGAACTTGGAAAATTGGATGATATTGCTATTGTTTATAGTACTGACGGAAGTGATGCAGAAAAATTAGCAGCCACCGTCAAAGATTTACTCCCTAGCGACAAATCCCCTTTCTTAACCAGAGTTGGCCCAGTTATTGGAACTCATGCAGGTCCGAACTTGGTTGCTATCGCTGCCATCACATCAGATTCCTAAAAATCAGCTGAGAAATTTCAAAAAACATCTATATAAGGAAGTATAAATAGTGTAGGATTCGCCTACTTTCGATATAAAAACTCATATATACTCATATATATAGATATATTAGGAGTGATTTATGACAACATCAACAGAATGGAAAATAAGCGGCGATTACTTTGAAAATTGTAATTGCGACTATGTTTGTCCATGCATACTCACCAATATGGCCGCAGAACCTACACACGGCACTTGCAAGGCAGGACTAGCAATGTCGATCAATGAAGGTCATTTCGGTGAAGTGTCATTAAATGGTGTGAAATTCATGGTAATGATTTTGACAGAAGGCCCAATGGGCGATGGCAACTGGACCGTGGGTCTAATAGTTGATGACTCAGCCAGCGACCAACAAGTAGAGGCAATAGGAGCAATCTGCTCCGGTGATGCTGGAGGACCCATGGAAGTAGCATCGGCGTTAGTTGGAAATTTCGCCGGTATAGAAAGGGCAAAAATAGATGTGGACCATGCCAATATGTCATTTACTGTGACTGCAGGTGAGTTGGCTTCAATAGGTGCTGTAATGACCCCGTCGATGTTTGATGCCGAACAACCTTTATATATAGACAATGCTGGGCATCCTGCAAACACAAGACTAGCAATGGGCACAGCTACAAATACCAGTTTCGATGTTTTTGGTATCACTTGGGATAGNAGCAACGGTGGCAATAACGGACATATGGCACCATTTGACTGGAATGGNGCTGCTTAAAATTTAAAAGTAATGAATCAAAATTCTTCCTTAAAAAGNCCAACTGCCAATGCGGTTAAAAGGGATAGATTCATCATANTTGTGGGAATCGCNGTAATCACGATCCTAGCTTGGGTGTGGCTTGGAAATATGGCCCTCGACATGCCTTCGGGGAATATGGGGAATATAATGAACATGGCCTCAANAAATCCATGGGCATCAAGTGAACTGTATTCAATGCTAGTGATGTGGGTGATCATGATGATTGGAATGATGTTACCCAGCGCTACTCCAATGATATTAATTTATACTCGTGCCGTCCAAAAAAAGAACAGCGCAGCGGATGCAAAAATATTATCCGCAATTTTCATCACGGGATACATACTCATATGGGCATTTTTCAGTGTGGCGGCAACATTTTTGCAAGCTGGACTCCAAGATTTTAATCTGATTTCTACAATGCTCGAGTCAAATAGTGATGCCTTAGCTGGCACCCTATTCATCATGGCTGGACTCTACCAAATGACTCCCCTAAAGCGAGCATGCTTAAATGGGTGCCGGTCACCATTGAACTTCATCCTAAATAGTTGGAGACCTGGAAGAACAGGTGGATTGCTGATGGGATTGGAGCATGGCCTACTTTGCGTAGGTTGCTGTTGGATGATGATGTTATTGCTATTTGCTATTGGCGTCATGAACCTTTTCTGGGTGGCATCACTGGCAGTACTTGTGCTGATAGAAAAAGCCTTCCCGAGGGGAGAATGGACTGCTCGGATTGGCGGCATTTCCATGTTATGCGCCGGCGTATATTTTTTATCACGTTTAGTCTGAATTCACCGAACCCATAGTGAGCACATATAGTTATCAAAATATACAGAAATGCCCATGATATGTGTGTTGGAAGAGAAATTTATAATAGCTAAGGTTATACTGTTGGTTCTTGAATGATTGATATTGCGAATCATAGGAGGTTAATGCATGAGCCTTAGAGGAAGAGGAGCTATCGTTGGAATCGGTGAGGTGCCAACTCGCCGTATCTATGAAGGAAGAAGTATGTACGGACTGTGTGCGGAAGCTGCCGGCTTGGCAATAGCAGATGCAGGAATAACGAAAGATGATATTGATGGGTTAGTAACAGATGGCGTTGCACTTCCTCCTGCCATAGCTGAATATCTCGACATCAAACCCAATTTTGCAACAGGGGTTTCCATGCAAGGCGCCAGTGGCGCCACAGCTACTATGGTAGCAACATCCGCCGTCAGCAGTGGTATATGCAATACCGTACTGGTGGTAATGGGAAATTCCCGACAAGATGCTGAAAGAGCGGGACGCCCAGCAGGTCGAGGAGCAGCCGGCCCAAGTGTGCGGTCAGAATGGGAAGAGCCTCATGGTATGGCCCCCGGGGCCAATACGGGATATGGTCTTATGTATCGAAGACATATACACGAATATGGCACTACAGAGGACCAACTGGCCAAAATGGCTGCGGATCAGAGGTTTAACGCTTTAGAAAACGAAAACGCAGTCTTTAACGGACAACCCATAAGCAAAGAAGACGTTCTGAATTCCAGATACATAAACGAGCCATTGAAATTGCTTGAATCTGTCATGCCCTGTGATGGCGCCGCAGCTCTAATTATTACTACGCCAGAACGAGCAAAAAATATGAAGAACAAACCCGCATACGTACTTGGAGTAGGGCTGAAACAAGGCGAAGCTAATATTTGGCAAAGAGATAAATTCACGGAAACACCAGCAGTTGACTCTGTTAGAAGAGCCTTGGAAATGTCTGGTTATACTCCTAGCGATATAGAATTCGCAGAATTTTATGACTGTTACACCATCTTGGCCGCAATGTGCATAGAAGATGCTGGGTTAGTAGAGAAAGGGGAAATTGGCCCTTTTTACGAAGAGACAGACACCACATACAAAGGTGATTTTCCGATAAATACTGATGGAGGCCAGCTTTCAGGTGGACAACCTGGATTAGCGGGCGGATTTAGACACGTTATTGAAGGCGCACGGCAAATAATGGGCAAGGCCGGTTCCCGTCAGGTGGAAAAAAGCGACCTGTGCCTGGTCAACGGTTGAGGGGGCACAGCGAGCGAGATGTGCTCGTTAGTTCTCGGGTCCGAGAACACACTTTAAATGACAAAATGAAATTATTAAGGGTTTAAGATGACTTCAGCATATGACAAACCTATACCTATCCCTGCAAACGAAGATTTAACTAGACCTTTTTGGGAAGCCGCCAAGAGCAGGGAATTGATCATTCCATATTGCAAATCCTGCACCAATTTATTTTTTTACCCAAGGGAAGTGTGCCCGAACTGCTTTTCCAAAGATTTAACTTGGAAAACAATGTCCGGTAAAGGTAGCGTCTATACATATACCCACGTGAGGCAGGCAGTACATCCGTCGTTTCAGTCAGCGAATGGTCACATTTACGCGATAATAGAATTAGCGGAAGGACCAAGGATGCCGTCCGGAATAGTAGGCTGTGAACCAGAAGAAGTATATGTAGATATGCCCGTATCCGTGGTTTTTGAGGACATAACCGAAGAGGCTACAATAGTCCAATTCCAAAAATCATAATAATCAAGAAATATGGAGCGGAAGACGGGATTCGAACCCGCGACCTTCTCCTTGGCAAGGAGATGCTCTACCACTGAGCCACTTCCGCTAGTATATTCCGGGTTGGTGTCTCTCCCCGTCGAAAGATGTGCCGAGGGCCAGAATCGAACTGGCGACACCAGCATTTTCAGTGCTGTGCTCTACCGACTGAGCTACCTCGGCTCGTGCCAAGCCGAGAGTACATCCTATTGCTGAC
Organism: Chloroflexota bacterium; assembly: GCA_002728195.1. Classification (GTDB taxonomy): domain Bacteria; phylum Chloroflexota; class Dehalococcoidia; order Lucifugimonadales; family UBA826; genus UBA11996. Next base: position 11,785 of record PBWI01000041.1, on the reverse strand, counting down.
GACTAGCAGTGTCAAGGAATTTGAAAAACGTAAATACATCGAGTCACCGCCCCAATTAATCTTAGTAATCATGGGCGGTACCAAAAATAATTTCAATTTACTAGTCATCTGATGGTGTACAATTACTGCTCGATTACGGGGAGCAACCTTTTTAGTCATGAAATGGCTATAATAGACAGAGGAAATGTTTAAAGCCTGAAAGGTGAACTATTGGCTGATTTTGATGTAGTTGTCGTAGGAGCAGGCCCGGGAGGATACGTAGCCGCTATTCGAGCAGCGCAGTTAGGCTTGAAAACGGCAATAGTAGAAAAAGAATCCGTAGGGGGAGTGTGCCTTAACTGGGGATGTATCCCCAGTAAGTCTCTGCTCAGGAATGCTGAAGTATTAAACCTCGTTAACAATGCTGAGGAATTTGGCATTGCATTCGACAATTTGACTTATGATTTTTCAAAGGCTATTGGGCGTAGTCGTGAGGTAGTAGGAAAGCTGACCTCAGGGGTTCAATATTTGTTGAACAAAAATGGAGTCACATTAATCGAGGGCTCAGCGAACTTTATTGGAGCCCACCAATTAGAAATTGTCGAAACAAATCAAACAATTACCTCTGAAAACATAATCATCGCTACTGGTGCGAGACAAAGACATATTGAGTCAATGCCGATTGACCACGAAGTGGTGATCAACAGTCGTGACGCATTATCTATGACGCAAGTACCGGATAGTATTGCCATAATAGGTGCGGGTGCAACTGGTGCAGAATTTGCACACATTTACAAAAGTTACGGAGCAGATGTAACCGTTGTGGAAATGCTGGATAGGATAATCCCCAATGAAGACTCTGAAATAAGTGAACTACTTNCAAAATCATTTCAGGCAAGAGGTATAAATATAAGAACAGGGGTTTCCGTTAGCTCAATAGAGCTTCAAAANGGAACAGCCGTGGTCAATATTCTAGAAAATGAGGCCGAAGAAATAATTTCTGCCGACAAGGTACTGGTTGCCGTCGGAGTACAACCAAACACTGACGAGATAGGCTTGGAAAATATCGGCGTAACCACTGAAAATGGATTTGTCTCAGTGGGCGACAACATGGAAACCAATGTTAGTGGCGTTTATGCAATCGGCGATGTGACTGGAAAAATGCTGTTGGCACATGTGGCTTCAGCCCAGGCCGTTACTGCCGTGGAATACATAGCTGGCTTAAATCCGACACCACTTGATTACCGCCTAATGCCTAAAGCAATATATTGTGAACCACAAGTTGCCAGTTTTGGTATAACTGAGGAAGAAGCCCTCAATGAGGGAATAGAATTCCAAGTCGGCAAATTCCCTTTTTCAGCCAGTGGAAAAGCAATCGCCTTGGGCCATACAGAAGGAATGGTGAAACTAATCACAGACCCAGAAATTGGAGAAATCCTTGGTGCGCATATGATAGGGTCTGAAGTGACCGAACTGGTTGCGGAACTATCCATGACTAACCTATTAGAAGGCACAACGACAGAGCTCGGGTGGTTAATACACCCTCACCCAACAATTTCAGAAACTTTGAAAGAGGCGGCACTGGATTCTACCGGTGAAGCCATCCATATATAAAAAAGAGTGATCGTGGCAACTACCTTAAACATAGAAACACTCGCTAAAGAAGATGCTTTAGAAATTTTTACGCAGATGCTTCTAATAAGGCGTTTTGAAGAAGAGGCAGAACGATTGTATAGAAGGGGATTGGTTCGCGGATTTCTACATACCTACATTGGAGAAGAAGCTATAGCGGTAGGAGCGATCCCAAATCTTAGAGAAGACGACTATGTTATTGGTCACTACAGGGACCATGGTCATGCCCTAGCTAGAGGTGTTGATCCCAAAGCGGCTATGGCTGAGTTATGTGGAAAAGCTACAGGGTGTAGTGGTGGAAAAGGCGGTTCAATGCATCTGTTTGATGCTGAAAAACATTTTATGGGTGGACACGCGATAGTGGGGGGGCAGCTTCCATTAGCTATAGGGATAGCTTTGGGTGTGAAATTGAAGAAACTTGATAGTGTTGTAATGTGTTTTTTTGGAGATGGCGCTGTTAATGAAGGTGAATTCCATGAAGCAATGAATATGGCTTCCTTGTGGAAATTACCAGTTGTTTTCATGCTGGAAAACAACCTCTACGGAATGGGCACTGATGTCAATCGGTCCAGAGCCGGTGGTGCTAGCATCTTTGGAGCTGCCGAGCCGTACATGATACCAGCGGTCCAAATCGATGGCATGGATGTAATGGCTGTAAGGGAAACAGTAAGTGAAGGTATCGCCAAAGTTCGGGAAGGTACTGGACCTGTTTTTATAGAGGCCATGGCTTACAGGTTTCACGGACACTCAATGGCCGATCCATCTAATTATAGGGATAATGAAGAAGTTCAAGAAAACAGGTCCCGCGACCCTATTGATAAGTTCAGGGAAGATTGCCTAGAGGCGGGTAAAATTGAAGCCACTGATCTAGAACTCGCCGCAGAAAAAGTTGATCTCGTAGTTCAAGAGGCAAGGGAATTTGCTGAACAAAGTCCTGAACCGGCTCCTGAAGAACTTTACACTCACATTTATGCGGATCCTGAGGAAAATTAGAAATGGCGGAGATGTTATTAAGAGACGCAGTGTCCAAGGCCCTCATGGAAGCCCTTGATGAGGACGAGCGTTGCTTTCTTATGGGAGAAGACATTGGAGCCTACGGTGGAGCTTACGCCGTCACCCGAGGCTTTTTGGACAAATACGGAGAAGAAAGAGTTAGAGATACCCCTATTTCAGAATCGGTATTTGTGGGAGCTGGAGTAGGCTCAGCGATGATCGGTATGAGACCAATCGTCGAAGTGATGACCATAAATTTCACTTTGGTGGCAATGGATCAGATAATAAACCACGCTGCAAAACTAAGTTACATGTCGAACGGTCAATTAACTGTGCCTTTAATTATAAGGACAGTAACCGGTGGTGGTGGTCAACTTGCAGCTACCCATTCGCAAAGTTTTGAAAATTGGTATGCCTCAGTGCCTGGGCTTAGGGTCGTGGTACCGGCCACCCCTTATGATGCCCTGGGAATGTTCCGGGCAAGCCGTAAAGACAATAATCCCATAATTTTTGCCGAGCATGCTCTTTTATACAGAGTTAAAGGTGAAGTACCAGAGGAGTATTATGAAGTTCCCTTAGGAAAAGCCCGAATAGCTAAACCAGGAACAGATGTGACTTTAGTTGCGTATTCTGGCATGGTCAGGGTAGCGGAAGAAGCGGCGGCCAAACTCCAAGAAGACAACATCTCATCAGAAGTGATAGATTTAAGATGTCTTTCACCTCTAGATTTAGATACTGTAATTGAATCAGTTAAAAAGACAAACAGGGTAGCTGTGGTTGAAGAAACATGGAAAACTGGTGGGTTCTCGGGGACGATAGCTAGCGATATACAAGAGGCGGTTTTTGACGACTTGGATGGTCCCGTTTTAAGAATAAACGGACCTGATGTACCAGCACCTTATGCCAGAAATATAGAGCAATTAATGATTCCTAATGCTGACTGGGTAGTAGAATCAGTTAAATACAACTTCGGTCTTTAATGGAGATGAGTCATAGATGGCCACTGAATTAAAAATGCCCCAGATGGGATACGACATGGAAGAGGGAACTGTCGTTCGTTGGCTGAAAGAGGAAGGCGCATCTGTTAACAGAAACGAACCGGTAGCAGAGATAGAAACTGACAAAGCAGTCGTTGAATTTGAATCCGACTCTGANGGCGTTCTTCTCAAAATAGTAGCGCCNGAAGGAACCATTGTCCCTGTNGGGCAAACCATAGCTGTAGTTGGCAATGCAGGTGAGGAAGTTGCCACNGTCTCNGATATTCTCNCTGAGCAAACGNCAGCCTCAATGGATCCTAAANNGGAAGACCCTGANCTGANCCGNGAGCCTGAACAATTCCATGAACCCNCGCCGNTCTCNAGCGAACCTGCTACAGGCCGAATACTAGCGACACCAATTGCNCGTCGCATAGCCGAAGAACGTGGAATAAGCCTTTCTAATATAGCTGGATCGGGCCCCGGAGGCAGAATCACAAAAAAAGATGTTGAGGAGTTTGAACCAAATCTGGCTTCAAANCCAACCATATCAGCTTCAGCCGAGACAACAGCCGATGAGGAAACAGTCTCTCCAATAGTAGAACCGGCGGAACCGGTGACTACCGCGTCCGCACATGGAGAAAAACAACCTCTAAGTAGAATGCGTCAACAAATAGCAAGAGTGACTGTTAAAAGTAAAAGCGAAAAGCCTCACTTTTATGTGTCAGCCGAAATAAATATGACGAATGCCATGTCACTTCGAAAACAAATTAATGACCAACTGAAAGAAGATGGCGTCAGACTGACAGTAAATGACCTAATTGTTAAAGCTTGTATCCAGGCCTTACAAAAATACCCTAAATTCAACGCTTATTATGAAAACGATGGAATTCAGTTTAACGACGAAATAAATATTGCTGTAGCAATAGCGGATGAAGAAGGATTGATCGTACCAGCAATTCTAGATTGCGGAGAAAAGTCGCTGCGACAAGTATCCCAGATGATCAAAGATTTGGCCGAAAGATCATCAAACGGCACCTTGAGTCCCCAAGAATATACCGGTGGTACTTTTGCAATTAGCAATCTGGGGATGTTTGATGTCAGTAGTTTTGTCGCCATAATACATCCACCTCAAAGTGCAGTTTTGGCGGTGGGGACCGTATCGGAGAAACCGATAGTTGTTGACGGAGAAATAACAGTTGGCCAGGTTATGACAGCTACCATTTCTGCTGATCATAGAATCGTAGATGGAGCTGAAGGGGCCCAATTTTTAATAGAAGTAAAACGCCTATTGCAAAGCCCTACTTCTTTAATGGTATAGCTGAAAATTTGCTTGCCCTTTAAGGCAATTTCCTAATTTTTGGTAGAAAGATAAAGGTCGAAATTCCTGCGGCAGTAAGCATAACTCCGTTAAACAAGACAGCCACTGGAGCTCCAAAAGCTGTTGCAATTCCGCCAATCCCGAGGTGCCCTATAGGGGCTGTTCCAATACTTAAAACCCACGATCCCATAGCCCTGCCTCGTTGCTCATTCGGAACATTTTGCTGCATCAACGTTTTATACAAAGTGTCAACAGACATAGCACAGGCATTAACAACAAGCAGAAAAAATGCAAAAAGGAACACGTCCGACGAGAATGCCAGAAAAATCTGACCGATACCAAAAAATACGACGATATAGAACATCAATTTCCCTTTTTGATTGTAATTTCCCAACAAAGTAAGCGAAAAAAGACCCAAAAACCCACCAACTTGGCGAACAGCAGTCAAAATTCCCAGCCCAATTGGCCCAACAGATAAAACCTCCTTGGCAAAAACTGGGATTAAACTCATATGAGTAAAACCAAATATTTCGGTAATTGAGGCCAAACACATCAAAATAAGTAAAACTGGATATTCTTTTATGAGATCAATGTATCCCTTAAAATTGGAATTAAGACTCTCTCTCCTCTTAGAGGCTGCTTGGCCTGACTCAGATGCTCNAAACAGAACTAAAAATGAAATCAGATACATCAAGCCTATGACGACAAATTGTGGTCCCGCCCCCAACTTAGATATCAATATTCCAGAGATCAAAGCCCCAAAAACCCCTCCCGTTTGAGACGCTATTTGCAACATGGACAAACCATTCAATGAAAGGGAAGCCCCTACAATATCGAAGGTGTATGCCTGCCTCAAAGTAAGAACAAATGCAAATGTGGCTCCGGTAATAGTGGCAATTGCAATTATGATCCATACTTGGTCATAACCAAAGATTAGGAGCACGCCAAGCAATGCCATAAGGCCACCACCTACAATAGTAAATATGCGAAGGAATATCCGTCTTTCGACCTTATCAGCAATCAGCCCAGAAAAAACACCGAGTAAAAAAAGTGGCACCATCCTAAGAGCTGCTGCCAGCCCAACCATGAATGCAGAATCAGTTTTCTCAAAAACAATCCATCCAAGGGCTACATTGTCCATACCAAAACCAATAGATTGGAAAAAAGTGGACACCCACAAATATCTAAAATCTTTGAACTGNAAGGATTGCCACCACTGTTGGGATCTGATTTTTTTGTCTGAGGTCAATATTAATTTATTGTAAGGGTGAATAATCTGTCGGGTTAAGTAAATTATTAAATACCCTTTTAACTATGGGACCATCTAACTCAGATTCAGTCCTGACCTTGACCCATTCCGGATCATTTGAAAAAGCAGCCCACGCGCGCTCTCTATGACCTTGGTCTTCAAAGGCAATTATGTAGGTCAATCGGTCACTGAATTCTCCAACGTTGGAGGTCCAATACCCAATATTTTTTATTCCATGTTTCTCAAAAATTTTCATAGTGTGATTTCTAAATCTTTCGTTTAAAGCCNGTAATCTACCAGGATGAGTCTCATATATCCGCGTCTCATATATCATCGAATGATCTCCCATTAACATAAATACCCATATTATGACCTTATTCTGAGTACAGATCACATAAGGTGTCAATCAGAATTGTTGCTTGTGATGCACTCACATCCGCCACTTAATATAAAAATCACAAAATTCTTTTGGTAGATAAGATGTGTTCTAATACTCTAATATCCGACATTAGGAGATTTTTATGACCATACAAGGTTACGGACACGTATTTTCAAGAAACCCTTTAAACAGGGGAGAAACTGAAAGAAGAGAAGATTCTGAAATCAAGAAAAAAGTTTCCGATCCCCAAAGCAAATTTCTGCCGTTAAGGGAACTTAACTTGCTGGTAAATACAGGTTCCGAATCAAATCTATATTGGCTCACAAATNNCCAGTTAACCGATTTAGGATACGAATCGGAGCCAATCTTTTTGGGAATACTGGACGAGGCATATCATTTCGCTGTAGAAGTGTCTATNGATCAATTTTCAGATTCTGCTATCAGAAACATAGACCCTTCACTTAGATTCGTAGATGTCAGATCCTGTGGCGAGTTTTTGAGCCCAGAAGAAGCAGGAATTGCTGCCCAGGCGAGAATACAAACATACTGGCATCAAAGGTATAGATTCTGCTCAGCTTGTGGATCTAAAACAGAAATGAAAAGAGCCGGACAAGTCCGAAAATGTACTGGATGTGGAACCGATCACTTCCCGAGAACAGACCCTGTAATAATTGTGGTCGTACATGACGGTGACAAATGCCTTTTGGGACAATCAAGAGGAAGGCTTCAGAGAACCAACACTTATTCAGCGTTGGCTGGGTTCGTAGANCAAGGTGAATCAATTGAGGAAGCTGTGGCTAGAGAAGTTATGGAAGAGGCAGGAATCCAAGTTAAGAATGTGAAATATCATTCCTCTNAACCTTGGCCCCTTCCATATTCTTTGATGATCGGTTGCCACGCAGAGGCTGTCACAACCGAAATTAACATGGACAAGGATGAAATGACTGATGTCAAATGGTTTGATAGAAAAGATGTTTTATCTGCNCTTGAAAACGATAGCAATGAATTAAAAGTGCCAATGCAGATAGCCATTGCCCATCATCTAGTTAAATCATGGGCACTAAATGAAATCTAACTTCATATGAGCAGAGAAAGTTGGTTTAATCCAGAAGATAGATCCCAGAGTGTCATAAGACCAGAATTACAAGATAAATCATCAAATAACCTGCCTTCAAACCTTTTAGCAGTATTTTCCCAAAATCTGTTACCTGGGCTCACTAATACTGAAGTTCTTTACGAGGACTCCTCCCCTCTTCGATTCTTTGGTGGAGAATCGACCTTGTACCGGAGTCCGAATAATGAAAACTTCGTTGCCATTGAGGGTGCGATAAGCGCCCCCATTGGCGTGAGCGCTATTCAAACAGCCATCGCAAGAGGGGTTAGACGTGTTTTTGTACTTGGTCTTTGTGGGGCAGTAGATAATTCTCTAAATGTCGGTGATCTTGTCTTACCAACATCCTGTCAAAGAGAGGAGGGAACTTCTTTCCACTATCTTCCTCCNACTGTTGATGCCACCCCCAATAGAAATATGCGAGAGCTTCTAGCGGACCATCTTGATAAACATAATTTTCTATATCGAGAAGGTAAAACAGTAAGCACTGACGCTCCGTATAGACAGACTATAAACACAGAACTAACTTGGCGGCAAAATGGAATCATAGGAGTTGATATGGAAATGTCTGCTGTATTTGCTCTATGTGAACACTTGGAAATACCATGTGTGGGTCTATTCGTAGTTTCTGACGCTCATGACCTCACAGNAAAAATGGATTGGAAATGGAATAAACAATTATTTGAAAAAAATCTGAAAAATTCCTTCAACTTGTTATTGAAATTAACCGAACTCTTCTAGAAAACTTTTAGTTTGCGTCTAACTTTGGCTCTTTAGCTAACATGTAAGCTATTCCAGCGATCACAGGCAGAATCAGCAATATAAAAATCGCATCATCATATGAACCAGTTCGGTCATATATCAATCCAAATGGCAATGCACCCATAGCCGAAAATGCCACCATAACTGTAGTGGCAAATCCTCTAATACTACCAAGATGGNCCCTTCCAAAATAGTTGGCCCAAATAACTGTATTAGGAGTACTCATAAGAGACATACTAATTGAAGCCAAAAATATATAAATTATCGCCTGCCACGGAGCAGATATTATTATGGTCCATAGCATCGCCAGTATGAGAGTGAACTGCCCTGCTGCAAGTAAAAACCGGTTCGGCAGTCGATCCGCCAAATAACCACAAGCCAAACTACCCAAAAAAACTAATGGGCCGAAAAGTCCCATCGTCAACGCTGCCAATCCCGGAGAAATTCCTCTTGCACCAAGAATCGAAACGTGATGGAACATNAGGCCCGTCATTATGAGTGGCATAGCAGTGCTTCCAAAGACCAACATCCACAACGACTTTGTTCTGAGAGCTTCCGACAAAGTGAAATTGGCTTCTGTGGGTTCCCTGTCTGAGTCTTCACCAGTTTCTGGCATTCTATAATTAACACCATCTGGTCTAAGACCAACGGCTTCCGGACTCCTTCTAATAAAAACAAGGGCAGGGATGAAAAGCACAATCAAAACGACTATACCTAAAATAAACCAAGTATTTCTCCAATCAAAACGTTCAATCAGTATATGAACGATAAAAGGGAATAGGGCCAAACTAGCAGCCCCTCCAACCGAAGATATTGCAGTTGCTCTACCTCTGACTCGTATAAACCAGGTTGAAACCATAGTCGTTGCTACTAACCCAAATGAACCTTGCCCTATGGTTCTCAGCAAAGCATACCCAATAAACAATTTCCACAGAGAATCCACCTCACTCATCCAAGAAGTTGCTAGAAACATCATTAAACATAGAGTTGTAAGCGTTTTTCTAGCACCAAATTTATCTAGAGCTCTGCCAGCTGCCACCATAAAAATAGCAGCCGTCATGGACCCTGCAGTGTATAAACTCGAAAATGTTGTACGAGACCACCCAAGATCATCGATCATATGATCGATAAATATGGATGAAACATATGTCTGACCTGGGGCCGAAGAAAAATGAACTAAAGCCGCTACAAATAGAATGACCCATCCATAAAAAAAAGGGAAAACTTTAATAAACTTATCTGTACTATCTTTAGAATTTTGTAAAAGCATTCAGTATCACGTTAAATATTGGGAATTCATGATATACCTTTCATGATGAACCAGCGATGTTGTCCACCGTTAATATGAACTTAAGTTTATTAAGGGGTTAGATATGAAAATTACTGATGTGAAAAGTTATCTGATAGAAATGGAATGGGACGACCGTCCGGGAAAGGACCAAATTAGATCTCCGATAAATCGCGAATTTGTTTTCGTACAAATTGATACGGATGAAGGGATTACCGGTTGGGGAGAAATTACCAATTACCCNGGCGGTATTGGTAATCGTGCGATTCAAAAATATGTCATGGAATTAAGAGATTTCCTAATAGGATGGGACCCTACAAAAATTGAAGAAATATGGACNCGCACATTCAGACTTTTTACATACACAGGTACCAGAGGGGCTACTACAGCAGCAATGAGTGGAATTGACATAGCCTTATGGGACATATTTGGCAAATCAGTCAATAAACCAATTTATCAATTATTGGGAGGGTCTGTTAGAAATGAAATCCCACTGTACACCCACCCCCCGGAACCCGATGAAGACATATCATTAGCGATAGAAAATGCAAGGGAAATCGTAGAATCAGGTCATACTGCATTCAAAATGGACCCCATGATGCATTCCTCATATCACGGGTACAACGGTGGCAATATCGGATATCTGGATGGTGAAATTAGCCCGGAAGGTGCTTACAGGGCTGAGCAAATTACAGCCGAGATACGAGATGCTGTTGGTCCTGACATTGAGATTCTTATCGATGCCCACGGAAAATTCAATGTCCCCACAGCAATAGACNTAGCTAATCGACTTTCTGCATACGATATACACTGGTTTGAAGAACCAGTCCCCGTAGAAAGCTATCATGCATTACAGCAAGTAAGAGACAGCACCAACGTGAAAATTAGTGTAGGAGAAAGACTTCACACACGATTCGAATTCGTTCCTATATTTGAAAACAATTTAGCTGATTATGTGATGCCAGACGTTACCTGGACGGGAGGAATATCAGAACTTAAAAAAATTTCCACCATGGCTGAAGCTTATTACATTCCAGTATCTCCACATGATGCCAGTGGCCCCATCAACATAATGGCTGGGGCTCAAGTTTCTATGACAATCCCTAATTTCTATAAATTAGAGACTATAAGATACGATCTCAGTGGATACAACTGCNTGATGGACAGACCTCTTGATATCAGAGATGGNAATTTATATCTCACAGATCAACCTGGTTTAGGCCTCAACTTGGATGAGGAATTTCTACTAAAGCACACTGTTCCAGGATATGGTCCTGATAATACCTAGTCTGAAGAAATTGCTCCTAGGCAATTTATAGAACCTTTCAAGAGCAAATCGCCTAACTCAGAACCATTATCGGTTGTGAGATAAGGATTTACGACCGTAATTGACGCTCTGTCATGATTGATAGACCAAATATCGGTTCCTTTTTGATGGGTAACATTCATCGGTTTATTATGGCGCAGCCAGTGAAAGGTTCTTCTACCACTTGTGACTGTTTCAACATTTTCTAAATATGCCTTTGGTCCCAGAGTCGTTAAGTCCACTCCCTTAATATCTTTTAAATCACAGGCTGGCAGGTTAACGTTTAGCAAAATCGCCGATTCAGACTTTTGATCGTGCACTATTTTAGCTATTTCAGCACCCAGTAGTGCGGCAGGAGAAAATATGACATCCTGCCTGTAAAACACAGACACAGCTATAGAATTAATTCCCCTGAAGTATCCATGTAGAGCCGCACCAAAGGTACCAGAATTAAAAACATCTAACCCCATATTTGCACCTTGATTGATACCTGAAACTATCAAATCCACAGGTTCAACACACAAAGATTCACACGCCATGATCACACAGTCAGCAGGGGTGCCATCTACAGTGTATGTATGAGATTTCATACCATTCGGAGTCTGCACCTTTTCAACAGTTAGTGGGCTCGTAAGAGTCATAGATGCGCCCTTACCGCTTTGATCACGGTCAGGAACCACTACTGTCAAATCGCCTATTTCCTCCAAGGATTTGGCTATAGCCCATAAGCCAGGAGAATGGATTCCATCATCGTTTGTTAGCAATATCCGCATTAATACCCAACCTTTCAA